>NZ_CALFPF010000775.1 GCF_937919775.1 uncultured Gimesia sp. | reverse complement strand
GTTTCTACAAATATAGGCTTTTCACGACTCCCGTTAATGATTCTTGACATCTTTGGACGATGTCCAACATTTAGTATTGACTGCTGAGATATACACACTATATTGGGTGTTACGAGTGAGTGACTCAGGAAAAACAATGTTCAATTGTTTCGTTCTGAGGCAAAGTTGAAGTATGTTTTATCGAACTTTAGGGCAGTGTTTTTTTGAATAGATGCGGCTTGTGCTTAAGTCTCTAATAAGAGCGCACAAATGGCCTGTTTTTTCTCGAAAGCCCTGACTCTTAAGAGTTTGATGGATCATTGGCTCTCACATTCAGATGGTATTCAGAAATCGAATTTCAGATCAGTGAGGGTTCTTAAGAGCAAAAGGAGTTGCCAGTTCATGCACCGAGGTGAAATTGTCTGTCTCTCCCAGTTTCTTTATGTTTCCCTTCTTTTTTGTTATGCCATTTCTGGCTTTCTGTCGCGAGGCCACCATTTGTGGAAGCACTGTGTGCAACCGCGATTGGCATCACATCATTCCTGTTTTAAATACTACACACGCTGCTGTCGGCATGGACGCAGCCGCATTTTTAGCATTCCATTTTAAGGAGGCAATCGAATGATTCGAGCGCAAACAGAATGGATCGTCACCAAGCGTGGGGGCAGAACAGCCTCATTTGACGCTTCGTTGATCGGTCGTGCAATATCCAACGCTTTCCGCGCGGAACTGAATCTTGCAGAAAATCAGCCCCTCGATGATGAGATCCGGATGGAAATTCCGGAAATGGTCGAGTCGGTCGCCAATGAAATTGCTGCAGCAGCCAGCAGTGATGCTGGTATTGAAGTGGAAAAGATTCAGGACGTCGTCGAGATGATGCTCATGCGGCGGGGGCACTACCGTATTGCACGTCGCTATATTGTCTATCGTGCAGATCGCGCCAAGCTTCGTGCTTTACGCGCTTCTGCTACTGATCTGGCGGATGACTCTGATACGATCAAATCAACGGCTCCCCGGTTTCATGTCGTTCTGACAGATGGAACCAAGGTTCCCTTCGATGAAGCCCGTATTCTGGCTCGGCTTTCCGATGCCTGTCGCGGACTGGAAGGGGACTGTTCGGCTGAAGCGCTGCTGGAAGAAGTCATGCGTTCCATCTTCGATGGTATTTCTGTCGAAGAATTGTATCGCGCCATGATTCTGGCCGCCCGGACCCGCATCGAACGTGATCCTGCCTACGACACGGTTGCTTCGCGCCTGATGCTGAAAATTATCTATAACGATGCTCTGGGAAATGCGCCATCCAGCGTCAATGAATTGAATCAATTGTACGTGGATCGTTTTGAGCAGTTCCTCAATGATGGAATTGAAGCCAAGCGGCTGACTCCTGATCTGCATAAATTTGATTTGAAACGCATTGCCCTGGCTCTCGAGCCGAAGCGGGATCACCTGTTTCAATACCTGGGGTTGCAGGCGATTTATGACCGTTATCTGCTGCACATTGATGGGCGACGTATTGAAACGCCTCAGTATTTCTGGATGCGTGTTTCAATGGGGCTGGCCATTCAGGAAGCCGACGATGCGACCGGACGCGCGATTGAATTCTATAATATTCTCTCTACGTTTCGATTCACATCGGCAACACCGACGCTGTTTAACTCTGCGACACTGCATCCGCAGTTGAGTTCCTGTTATCTTTCGACGGTCAATGACGATCTGGATCACATTTTCAAGTGTGTTGCCGACAACGCCAAGCTCTCCAAATGGGCCGGCGGGCTGGGTAATGACTGGACGCAAATCCGGGCCACCAATTCGCACATCAGTGGTACCAACGGGCAGAGCCAGGGAGTGATTCCGTTCCTGAAAGTCGTGAACGATACTGCCGTTGCCGTGAATCAGGGGGGCAAACGCAAAGGCGCTGTCTGTTCGTACCTGGAAACATGGCACATGGATGTCGAAGAGTTTCTCGACCTGCGTAAGAACACAGGCGATGATCGACGACGCACCCATGATATGCATACAGCAAACTGGATTCCCGATCTGTTTATGCGTCGTGTGCGTGAAGATGGAGAGTGGACTTTATTCAGCCCGGACAGTGTACCTGATCTGCATGATCTTTACGGTCAGGCATTCGAAGAGCGTTATGCCGAATACGAAAAGATGACTGAAACCGGCGAGATCAAACTCTACCGTCGTATTTCAGCCGTCGAATTGTGGCGCAAGATGCTGACTCGTTTGTTTGAAACAGGTCATCCCTGGATTACCTGGAAAGATCCTTCCAACCTGCGTTCGCCTCAGGATCATACGGGCGTTGTTCACAGCAGTAACCTGTGTACCGAAATCCTGCTGAATACATCGCGGGATGAAACGGCTGTCTGCAATCTGGGTTCGGTGAACCTCAAGCTGCACATAGTCGATGGCCAGCTCGATCTGGGCATGCTGGAAGTGACGGTTCGGACTGCGATGCGGATGCTGGATAACGTGATTGATATCAATTACTATCCGACTCCGGAAGCAAAGAACTCCAACACCCGCCATCGTCCTGTTGGCCTGGGGCTCATGGGTTTCCAGGATGCTCTGCTCGCTCAGGGAATCAGTTATGCCAGTATGCAGGCTGTGGAGTTTGCTGATGCCAGCATGGAAGCGATTTCGTACTTTGCACTTCTGGCTTCTTCCGAACTGGCTGCTGAACGCGGACGTTATGAGTCTTATGCCGGTTCCAAGTGGGATCGCGGCCTGCTGCCGATTGATACACTGGATCTGCACGAAAAAGAACGGGGAATTCCGATTGAAGTGGATCGGCAGACGCGGCTTGACTGGCAGGTCGTTCGGGATTCGATCGCTGCCAACGGTATGCGTAACAGCAACGTGATGGCGATTGCTCCCACAGCCACCATTTCTACGATTATCGGTGTTTCACAATCGATTGAGCCTTCGTACAAGCATTTGTATGTGAAGAGCAATCTTTCGGGCGAGTTTACCCAGGTCAGCCGCCAACTGGTGGATGACTTGAAAGCCCTGAATCTGTGGGACGCAGATATGCTGGAAGCGCTCAAGTATTACGATGGTGCGGTCTCGGAAATCGATCGTATTCCCGCTGATTTGAGAGCCCGTTATCTGACTGCCTTTGAAGTCGAACCCAAGTGGACGATTGAGTGT
>NZ_CALFPF010000774.1 GCF_937919775.1 uncultured Gimesia sp. | reverse complement strand
GCCACTCTTCTGTATTCGCGGCAACAAAGAGTCCCTCACAATCGAATAAAGGGGACAGAGTCGACGAAACCGCGCTGGCTGAGAAGGTGGATCAACTGATTGAAGCGGAACTCAAGAAATCAAAGGTCGAACCGGCAAAACTGGCCAATGACGAAGATTTCCTCCGTCGCGTAACCTTCGATCTGGCTGGTAGAAAACCATCCAGTTCGGAAGTGATCCTGTTTGGCCTGGATTCGAACCCCGACAAACGGAAAACCGTCATCAATGAATTACTCAAATCGGAAGATTATGCCGTCAACTGGGCACGCTACTGGCGCGATGTGATTTATCTGCGGGCCACCGATATGCGAGCCAGGATCAATGAGCGTGAGTTCGAAGAGTGGATGACAACCCAACTCAGTGAAAACAAGAGCTGGGACCAGATCGCCACCGATCTGCTGACCGCCACCGGCGATGTGCGTGAAAATGGAAACACGGCGCTGATCTTCGCCCACGAAGGCGATCCGGCAGAACTGGCAGCGGAAACCTCGCGTATCTTCCTTGGCATACAGATTCAATGTGCCAACTGTCACGACCATCCGACCGATAAATGGAAACGCAACAGCTTCCACGAACTGGCAGCATTCTTTCCCCGCGTCCGGGTGCGTCCGGTGCGGGATGCGACTCCACGGACGTTTGAAGTGGTTTCGATGGATCAGGGCAATCAGATGGAACAACGCATGCGTATGCTGCAGGATCCTACCATGATTTTCAAAACATTCGACCGCAACCGCGACGGCAAACTGACGGAACAGGAAGTTAAGTCGACCCGTTTCGGCAGAAACTTTGAACAACTGGTTGCCCGTGCCGACAAAAACGGGGACAAAGCTTTAACGGCCGAAGAAATCAAAAGCATCCCCGTGCCGGACGAAGCCCGTCGATTCATGACGGAATATCACATGCCTGATTTAAAAGACCCAACCTCTGCCGGCACGGTTGTGCATCCGGTATTATTTGTGGGCACGAAAGCACCTGAAGGGATGAAGGATCTCGAACGGCGGGAAACGCTGTCGAAATTCTTGACCGCCAAATCGAACCCCTGGTTCGCACGGGCCATCGTCAACCGCCTCTGGGCCGAAATGCTGGGCGAAGGTTTTTATATGCCCATCGATGATATCGGCCCCGAACGCAGTGCCGTTTATCCCGAAGTTTTAGAGGCTCTGGCAGACGGTTTCACAGCCAACGGTTACGACCTGAAATGGCTCTGTCGCACGATTGCCAATACGCGTGCTTATCAACGAGTGATGCAGACAAAAATCGAAGGACAGCCCCATATCCCCTTCGCCGCACAATCTCCCACCCGCTTGCGAGGCGATCAGATTTTCACGGCGATCACCCAGGTGTTTGGCGTAGATGATCTGCAGGCGAACCGCGGCGGCGGTGATCAGCGTTTTCAGGGAAACCGGTCTGCCCGCGGTCAATTCAGCAGCCTGTTTACATTCGATCCTTCCACTGCACAGGATGAAATCACCGGCGACGTACCGCAGGCGCTGTTCATGATGAATTCCTCAGCCATCAATGGGATGCTGGGCACAAATCGGAATACGAAACTGGCTCAGATTGCCAAAGAGTTCCCCAAGAACGAAGACGCCATTCCGGAACTGTACCTGCTGACGTTGTCCCGAGAGCCGAGCAAATCGGAAATGAAGATCTGCCAGGAATACATCCAATCCACAGACAACCGAAATGAAGCCCTCGAAGATTTGATGTGGGGTCTGCTCAATTCCAGCGAGTTCATCACCAAACGCTAAACCTAAACGTTCGGTAAGTTTTAGAGTCACGTTCCATTTGAATCCACTTAATCCCTCACGACGAGGAGTTTTCCATGAGTCTTTATCACCACCAGCAAGTTCAAACTCACCGAGGGGGTTTTTCGCGTCGCAGCTTTATGCGAAATGTTTCAGCGGGCGCATTGGCTGCAGGAACCCTGAGCTTTCAAGACTTGATGAGCGTCTCCGCGGAAGAGTTGCGTCAGCAGGGACGTGCGATGATTCTGCTCTGGATGGCGGGAGGTCCGAGCCACTTTGAAACGTTTGACCCCAAACCGAAATCCTCGAGTGCGGGCGACAAAAAAGCGATTCAGACTGCCGTTTCCGGGATTGAGATTTCCGAGGACTGGAAAAACACGGCGAAGGTGATGCAGGATATCGCCTTGATCCGTTCGATGACCAACAAAGAAGGCAATCATCAACGAGCCACCTATCAAATGCATACCGGCTATATTCCGTCTGGCAGTGTCAAACATCCGAGCCTGGGTTCGAATATCGCCAGAGAAATCGGAAATCGCGACCTGGATATCCCGACGATTGTCTCAGTCGGCACCACAAACGGCGCGGGTTTCCTGGGTGTGGATTATGAACCGTTTAATGTCAACAACCCGGGAAGTATCCCCAACAATGTAGCAGCGACCGTGCCCGATCAACGCTATCAGAAACGTCTCGGATTGTTAGGCCGTCTCGATTCTGAATTTGCGAGCCGGGGGGGTGAAGTCGTCGTCAAGAATCACAGCAAAATATATAACAAAGCTTCTTCGCTGGTACTGAGCCCGCAAACCAAAGTGTTTGACCTGAGCCAGGAATCTGCAGCATTACGCCAGGAGTATGGCGACAATAATTTTGGGAAAGGCTGCCTGCTGGCCCGCCGACTGGTAGAAGCCGGTTCGACTTTTATCGAAGTCCGCTCCAATGGGTGGGACAACCATGCGAATATTTCCGAAGTGATTACACCGATCTCACAGCAGGTGGATGCCGGGATGGCGGCTCTGATTGCCGACCTGAAACAGCGGGGCATGCTGGAACGGACTCTGGTTGTCTGGATGGGGGAATTCGGCAGAACCCCCAAGATCAATCCACGTGCCGGACGCGATCACTACCCACGCGTCTTCTCAGCCGCTCTGGCGGGCGGAGGTGTCAAAGGGGGACAAGTGATTGGCGCTTCGACCGCGGATGGCTCAGCCGTCAAGGATCGACCGGTGACGACCACCGATCTGTTCTGCTCGATCTGCCAGTCGTTAAAGGTCGACCCGAAGAAGGAAAACATGAGCCCGCTGGGACGCCCGATGAAAATTGTCGACGGCGGCACCGTGGTTACCGAATTGTTTTCCTGAAAAGCAGACCGAACGGCGCATCTCAATCAGTTTGATGCGCCGGAAGTCGTTGCTTCGCTGAGTGCTTTGGCCTGAGCGACTGAGGTATCCAGCGACAGAGTGATGGTTACCGACCAGCGGCCCTGTTCGTCGGCGACAAAATCCCAGTGCGGAATCACGACCGAGCTTTGATGCACCAGTTCATAGCCGCCTTCCGACTGGCTGATGGTTTGAATCGGGAAGGTCCAGATATTGGCGGGTGAGGATAAATCCAGGGCGGCATCCAGCCCCAGCCATTCATCCACCAATCCAATCCGGTCGGTTTTATGCAGGTCTAACTGGGATTCTAACGGCCCCAGTTGTTTTCCGAGATGATTGTAGAAATAACGATCACTCGCGCCGGCGGCCATGCCCGCAAAATTAAATTCCACCCCGAAATGCAGCGGCACGTCGGTGGGTAACTCCGATAATTCATAGTGAAATTCCAGAGTGCCTGCCGCATTTTTCGCTAACGAAACCGTCTTGGACAATTCCACCTGATAAGGCCCGACATAACCTTTCCGCACCATACGCACTTCGCAATAGTCGTCCGTGCGACGCAGAAAACTCTGATACACGCCCTGTACAAAATCGCCTACTTCGCCGCCGCCGGAAATGACGGTCTGCAGGTCGAGACCTGGCTGAAAGAAATGGTCGACCAGCGATTTACGGGGGGTATGGTCGTATTGCAGTTTTTTATCCAGATCGGGCTGTTTGAAACGAACGGCGTTGTGAATCTTGCCGAGATCTTCACCCGGCTGACTCCCGTTCTTTTTCTCGAGACCGGCTTTACGAATGATGTCATGGTAAGGCTCGGGACGACGGTCCAGAGTCGCCAGGATATTCTGTTTGGCGCCGCGGACATCCAGTTCGTAAAGGTGTCCTCCCTGGGCGGGTGAAATAAAACCGACAATGCGATTGCTGGCAAGGCGCACTTCCTTACGGGCATCCAGATTAAAATCGGCAACTTCTACTTCAATCCAGGTGGCATCGCGGTGCGTGATTTTTTCCAGTAGGGTATCGGCCAGGATCAAATGCTTATAGATGGCATTCCGCAGATGCGGCAGATACAGCCCCCCGAAGGCACCGTGCCAGTACGGGCAATTGCATTGCGCGCGATAGAGTTCGGTGCGCGCTTCATGCAGCAACGGCAAGTCCTCCGGATCCACACCGGTCGCTTCCAGACTTTGCAGCCGATTGCTGACCAGTAACATCCGGGAATACATTTCATTGAGTTCTGAATACTTCACACGAAAGTTGCGCCAGAAGCCTCCCCGCAGATAAGGCTTTAATCGATCAAAGCCTTCGACTTCCGAGAACTTTTCTTTCAGGTCGGCCAGTTCCAACTGCCGCTCGGAGGAGAGTGCCCACTCATTCATTTCACGATAGCTGGCATCGGGCAGATAACAACTGCCGATCGGCGAGACCGAATCGACGGCTTCGGAAAGCGTGGTGACTTTTAACCAGTCGCTGTTCTGCTTTAGCAGATCCAGAAACCGCTTCAACCAGCCATCGCGGTAAACGTGATCGTAAGTCCCGGGCCAGGCGCCGAATTTTTCTCCATCATCGCCAAACACAACCACTGAATTGGGATGATGGTCGGCGATCTCTTTCAGATAATGAATCGTTTCGACGGGATCGGTAAACGGAATCTGATAACGCAGGGTTTCATTGTCGGGAAAGATTTTCAGCAGGCGGCCTTCATCTTCCGACAGATAATAGCCGTGCATTTTATCAGCGCGAATTCCAGCGGCGCTGAAATGGGAATCGTCCAGCAGCGTGTACTCCATGCCGGCGTCTACCAGATCGGAAACAAAGGACTGTTCCCACACGCGTTCCGGAACCCACATCCCGCGAATCGGCGTTCCAAATAATTTCTTGAGGTAATCGGTATAAGCGACGACCTGTCCGATGCGGTCACAGCGGGGAATGCCGGCGAGAATGGGCTCGTAAAACGGTCCACCCAAGATCTCTACCTGACCGGAATCGGCTAACCCTCGTACTCGATCAATATACTCCGGATGAGCATCGACCAGCCATTCCATCAAACTGCCTGAAGTATGCAGAGAAAAAGGGATCTCGGGATATTCTGACAACACGTCCAGGAATGGTTGATAGCTGTTTTGATAGGATTCTTCAAAAACGCCTTCAAAATTCCCGACTGGCTGATGGTTGTGAATGACTAATACAAGCCGAAGTCGACAGCCCATGGGCCGCATCCTTTCTCATCTGTGTAGAACACAGAAATATCGATTACGCTAAGAATATAGAAGTATTGATTTTATGACACGAGCGAGACTGTCTCACCCCTGCTTTAATCGCTGATCCCGAAGGACTTGTAACGAATCTGACTTATAATAGTAAAGCCAATCTTTTAATTATCATAGAGGACTTTTTATGAGAATAAAATCCAAGTCCCCGTAAAATCGATACTCTCGATCCCGAAATACTGGCGAAGGAAGGTCAAATGTTAAAGCAGGCAAGATTTCACCAGATTTATTAACTGGGACAACTCCGAATCCACGTCTTGATTCTCTATTTTACCCCTGAGGTAAATCACTGAGGAAAAGACAATCCTCGCGGGGAGGATCTTAGTGAGCGTTCAGGAAACGAGCTGTTTCTTAAGTTGTTCGATCGCCTGTTCGGGGAAAACCGGATTGATGAACATGTTCGTCGAGAGTTCAAAGCCCGCCAAATGAGCCAGGCGGGGATAAATGCGCATGCTCCACGCGTAACCGGCCTGCTCGTCGGTAGCAAAGGGGGGCGTCTGGATCACAAAATTAAAATCATGGCTGCCCAGAATCTCTTCCAGAGCCAGCAAAAGACGTCGACTGAGGCCGGCCAGATCATCGAGTTCCTGATCGCTGGAGTGATCGAAGTGCGTTTTCAGGGACCGAGGAACAATCCAGGTTTCAAAGGCAAACCGGCTGGCGTAAGGACAAATCACATTAAAATAAGGAGTTGAGGTCACGAGCCCGGAATATCCGGTCGGCATTTCCTGTGAAGATGCTTGTAAGATCGAACCGCCCTGCTCTGCCAGATAATCTCGCGCTGCCTGCAGCTCCTGTTGCATCGCTGACGGCACGATCTGGCTGGCGACCAGTTGCGAGTGTGCATGCCCCAATGAAGCGCCGCCCAGAATTCCCTGATTTTTGAAGATGAGGACATACTCCAACCGGGGATCAGATCGATGAGTGGCCGCACGCTGCCGATACGCGCGGAAAAGATTCTGAAAGTGCGACAATTCCAGCCGCGTCATCTGCGTCTCAAACTGCGGACACTCGACAATGACTTCATGCACCCCGTACTGATTTTCATCTGCAGCTAAATCGGCATGCGGCGTCAGCGCGGGAAATTTGTTCGCCACCACCCTCAGACTCCAGCCCGGCTGGTTCGGTTGACTCTCGGGATGACGCACCGCGTACAGTTCCGACGTGGTTTCCGATTCTTTCCCTTCCGCAAAAGGATCGGTCTCAATCTGTTCTGCAGTCACTTCGAATTGCGCGAGATCGTTCGTAATGCCAATCGGACGTTTGGCCCGTTCCGGCGCGAAGATCGTCGTAAAACTTGTTAATGGATCAGTACGGATCACAGACATGGAATACAGTTAATCTAAGTGGGATAGTTGACTAAATTTCATGAACAGACCGCTCATTGAGAGGCAGAAACCGATTCGCTGGTTTTATTACGGCGACTGCAGGCACGCTGATAAACCGACAGG
>NZ_CALFPF010000773.1 GCF_937919775.1 uncultured Gimesia sp. | reverse complement strand
TCCTGTTTGAATTTTGCTCGATCAATCGGAAATGAAATAAGAACGCTTTGATTTGCCGTCTCTAAGTTTACCCTCCGCAACTCAGAAGGTCAAAAAAACTTTGAAATTGAGTGAGTCCCCGCAGGTTACGTAATGTTCTTAATACCCTGTTTTGGCAACAGTCGACTACTGAATAATGTCTTTGCGGAACAGAAGTTATGTAAAAAATCGTTTTTAGTGTTCTGAACAGATATTGAATTCTCGCTCTGGTTCGTCACCCGACACCCTCCCGAGAAAATGCGGGCTTTTTCCGCACCAGACGGCTCGTTCTTCCTGACGATTCACAGAACACTTCACTGCATTTCTGGAATCGCAACCCGGCATGCGATACACTGTAAACAGACGGCATTGGTTATACGAATTTAAAATGCTGACACTTCTTCGGCTGATGGAATCAATTCACAGACAGGATATCAAAGATGCCTACCACGACTGGTATGAAGGGGGGCGGTTATTACGACGCGAACTCGAAAGAGCAACGCTCGGCTCTGGAAACATTTCTCCCCTGGCTGGAGACTGCGATTGCCGAACTGCCCTCTCCTGCTGCTTTTCAGGAATCCTGGAATGTGCTCGATATCGGTTCTTCCGAAGGGGGCAACGCGATCTACGCAATGAATCGTCTGATCACCGCGCTGCGTCGCCATTCCGATTTACCCGTCTGGGTACTGTTTGATGATCTGCCGACCAATGATTTTAACCAAATGTTTTTGAACCTGTTTCCGCAAGGCGGATCGGCATTCTCTGCCCCGGATATTTTTTCCGCAGCCATCGGCGGCTCGGCGTTTGGACGTCTGGTACCGCCGCGTTCTCTGCATCTGGCAACAACGTTCAACGCCATCGGTTTTTTTGAAACCAGACCCGTCGCCAGACTGCCCCACTTTATCCTGGCCATGCAGCCGAATCCCCATGCACCGCGCGAGGGTGTCGCGGTTACGGAAAGTGAACTGAAACCATTTCAGGACCAGGCTCATCAGGACCTCTGCCATTTTTATGCCGCACGGGCGGAAGAACTGGTCTCCGGCGGCAAACTGCTGGTCCAGGTATTCGGGAGAAACGAATCCTGGTCTACCGGTTATGGAATTTGTGATGTCCTGAGTGATGCGCTGCTTGATTTTGTAGAAGCAGAGATGTTACCACGCAGCTTTTATGAAGCATTCGTCTTTCCCGCTTACTATCGCAGTGTTGAAGAACTCATTGCGCCGCTGCAGGAAGGAACAGAATTGGCAGCCGCCTTCCGCGTTGAAAAAGCAGAGGTGCGCGAGGTTCCCGTACCCTTCAATGACGCGCTGGAACAATCCGGCGATCAAAGTGCCTGGGCACACAGCTATACCAGTTTTCTACGTGCGTTTACGGAACCAGTTCTACAGGCAGCTTTGCCGGTCGACTTACCGCAGGAAAACACCATCAAGAAAATTTATCAGCGTGTGGAACGGCTGTTGGAAGATCATCCGGAACGCTACGAATTTCACTTTATCTCGATCGCGGCTCTACTCACACGCGTTTGACAGACAACATATACCAGGAATACTCTGATGGAACCGACATATAATGAACTCACACCTGAGGAAGCCCGCGTGATCCTGCATAAAGGGACCGAGCGGCCTTTCATGGGAGAATACACGGATCTGAAAGCGGCCGGCACGTTTCTCTGCCGCCGCTGCAACGCACCCCTGTATCGCAGTGAAGACAAATTTGACAGCCACTGTGGCTGGCCCAGTTTTGATGACGAACTGCCCGACACCGTCGATCGCATCCCTGATGCCGACGGTTCGCGCACGGAAATTGTCTGTCATAATTGCGGCGGTCACCTGGGACATGTTTTCCTCGGCGAACGCATCACAGAAAAAAATACGCGGCACTGCGTGAATTCGATTTCGATGAAATTCGTTCCCGCCGGCCAGACATTGCCGGCTGTGATCGAACGGAAAAATGCTTGAATCGTGCGTCAGCAAGCCATCTCTTGAGTCGATATAAACACTGTCGGACACGCCGAACAGTGCCACACGGGAAGTTGTAAACTATCACGAACTGCAGGAGAGCATAGAGCAACCGGCTCTGCTGCGTGCCCAGTCCGGTCGTTTGCCGGCATGCTGTTCCTGATCGGGCTGTTCGTCGTAAGGACGCCGCAATACTTCGAGCAGTTCATTCACCAGTGTGAAATCGCCCTCTTCTGCCTTGTCGATGGCCAACTGTGACAGATAATTTCGCAGCACGTATTTCGGATTCACGCGATTCATCTTTTCCCGGCGAACTACATCCGAGGACTGTTCGTCGCGAAGCCTGTTTCGGTAGCTGTGAATCCAGGCGAGAATTCTGGTGCGCACCTCGCCGACCACTTTTTCTGGTTCGTAATACGCTTCCATTAACGGTGCAAGTAACGCAGCTTCGTCGATGTCAGCAGATGACTCCCCTTCGCTTTCCAGCAATGAAAGCTTGCGGAAGAATATCGTCATGTCCGTTTCGACCAGTTGCAGGACTTCCTGAATTTCTTCGATTAACTTGATGTCGGTCTCCGGCTGAAACGAATTCAAGCCCAGTTTCTCTGACATCATGGTGCGCGAGCCCTGCTCAAAATGGTCGACATAGACATCCAGTGCCTGCTGCAACGGCTCGGCGTCTTCGATCAGGGGATAGAGGGCATTCGCAAACTGCACGAGATTCCAGAGGGCAATCTGCGGCTGATTCCCAAAGCGATACCGCCGCCCCGTCGCGTCGGTCGTGTTGGGAGTCCAGTTCGGATCATAATCTTCCAGCCACCCATACGGACCGTAGTCAATCGTCAAACCGAGCACCGACATATTATCGGTATTCATCACGCCATGCACAAAACCAACGCGCATCCAGTGCACGATCATGTCCGCTGTGCGACGGCAAACCTCTTCGAACCAGCTCAGATAAACGGCACGACTCGGTTCGCCCAGATGCGAAAACTCGGTCCGGATCGTAAAGTCGACCAGGGTACGCAGTGTTTCGAGATCACCACGGGCCGCACAAATCTGATAATTTCCAAACCGCAGAAACGACGGTGCCACGCGGCACACAACGGCCCCCGGTTCGTGTCTGGGATTCCCATCGTAAAACATATCGCGTTCAACCTGTTCGCCGGTTAAGACCAGACTCAGAGCCCGCGTGGTCGGCACGCCCAGATGATACATGGCTTCGCTGCAGAGAAATTCCCGCACGGAAGAACGTAACACGGCCAATCCGTCTGCCGTACGCGAATACGGAGTCGGGCCGGCCCCTTTGAGTTGCAGTGCCCAGTGCTCCCCTCGACTATTGCGCACCTCACCCAGATTGATCGCCCGGCCATCTCCCAGTTGACCGGCCCAGTTCCCAAACTGATGCCCGCCATAACACATGGCAAACGGGTCCATGCCTGCCAGCACCTGATTCCCGGCAAAGACGGCTGCAAACTCATCCGACTTAACCGTATCGGCAGACAGATCCAGCAGGTCGGCAACCTCTTTTGAATAGGCCACCAACTGAGGTCGGGCCACTTTCGTGGGCAACACACGCGAGTAACAGGCGCCGGTGACCTGCCGACGAAAATTCTTCGCCTCTTCATCGGCGGGCAGATTTCGCGTAAACTGATTATCGAACTGAAGTTCATCGAGATTTCGGACCGTTTGTTGACTGTTCATAGTCGAATTCTATCACTTGAGCAGACCGTTGAAAAGACAGGCGATTCTTCCGCATACCACTTCTAACCGGTGACGGAACTCACACTTCCAGCCGCTGCACTTTTCGCGAGGCCAGATACGCGGTTAATAGTGTGATCACGCAAACTGTTCCAAATACCACTGGAAAATGAGAACGGGAAAGATCGAATTCCCCCTCCCTTTCAGCGTGATGCAGATTGTCATACACAAAGAAGGGATCAAATTCCGTAATACTGGGTATGGATTCCATGACCAGAGAACCAATTAAAAAAACAGCGAGGGGCATCACGGCGCCCCGAACCGGTTTTTTCCACCAGCAGACACCCAGCACTGTCAGAGAATACATCATTGCATGCAAAGCTGGATAACAGGCGATATAAGACCAGCTTAATAATTCGGCGCCATAGTTCATTTTTTCTTCAGGTGGCAGGAAGAGAGAATTCCAACTGACTGCGATTGTCGTTCCATCAAGAACGAACAGTACCGCCAGTAGTCCGATCAGATATTTAAACCAGAACCAGCGTCGAATCGGAATCGGTCGTGACATCCAGAAATGCCCTAAACCAGGCGCAAGTTCCGAGGCAACGACTCCTGAACCGACGACGGTCGCCCAGAGCATTCCCAGCACCCACATGGAACCCGGAAGATTGTATTTGACCAGCTCCCAGTGATTGTTTGCATTCGGATGACTGCCCAGCGTTTCCATCATGACCATAATGCCTGCTAATATTAATCCTGCCAGAGCCAGAGGTACAGACTGTCTCAGATTGATCCACATCAAAGAAAAAACGGGACGGGAAAATGGTATCGAAACCAATGAGAATAAAGGAGGTACCTTCCAGAAATGCCACTTTCTCACGGAAGGAACAGCATTCTGTGTTCCATACCGCCGCGTAAACCAGACCGCCAGTCCGCACTGCAAAAACAGATTTAAAAACAGGGGCAGCCAGACTCGATCAGCAAGATCCAGATCATTCCAGGAAACACCACCGGCACTATAGCTGGAAAACATGACCAGGGACTGTGGAAACAATATCCCCACGTAATCATGCAATATCGGAAATGAATGTGCGGGAAACATGCCACGCACGGACAAAAGGATAAACCAGACAAACGCAACCACGGCCCCCAGGAATCCTACATGAACCTCATTACGCCGTCGGGCTCCGAGCAGACATAACACTAAAAATAGAGCCGTCGTCTGCGAAATTGAAATACACGCTACTTTCATCAGTAAACTGACCGCTCCACCTGCAGACAAACTGGCGCGCAACACCTGATTCACACCAGGAATGGCAACAATCTCGCTCCCCGATCTAAACTGCTCTGACCGGGCGGGAACCTGTTCCAACAATCCACTGGCCAGAAAAACCAGCAATACCAACGCGCCCAGTAGTATGGGAACGATTAAAGCAAAAATCGCCATTCCCAGCCTGACGGCTGCAACTCTGGAGAGTGAAACTGGTAGCGTCCTGGAAAAGGAGATGGTTTGATCTGTGACTTCGCTCAGCGACACCCGCATCGCCAGAAAAACCGACATACACAAACTGTAAATCAGACAAACCGCACCATATCGGGAAACCGGCGTGCGACAACCGGAGGCACTTTCATACAACAACACATAAACAACACCACACAGGATCCAGGCCAGACAAACGAAAAACGTCCCCCTGCGTTCCCGCCATTCTTTCCAGAGCAGAGACTGTAAAACGAAGTCCATAATACGGGTCCTTTAATTTATCTCTCTCAAAGTACTATGCTCGTTACACAACAACCGGTGTGCCTGCCTGCGGCCAGGCATGGGTACGCCCGATGACGAAGGCTTCAAAGATTTCGTCCAGACACAGATCCACAACTTCATGCTCGATTCCCAATTCGGTTAAGTGCTCCACAAAATCCGCTGCACCATCGACCGTCACAATAAACTGACCATCTAACTGCAGCACATCGAGCAACCCTGCCGGCGGTGAGACTTCCGAGATACCTGTGGAACTCAACACAATCCGTTTAACCTCACTGCGCAGTGTTTCGGTCGCTGACTGCCGAATGATTCTCCCCCCATCCAGAATCGCCACCGCATCCGCCACGGCTTCGACTTCATCGAGTAAATGCGAGCTGAATAACACCGTCCGCCCTGCTGCCTGGAGATGTTCGATCAGATCGCGATTGAATTCCTTGCGGGCAATCGTGTCCAGCCCTAATGCGGGATCATCCAGAATCACCACATTGGGTTCATGCGCAAGGGCCAGGGTTAATCCCAGTTTGACGTTTTGTCCCTTGGAAAGCTGCTCAATTCGCTGATGCCGGGGAATGTGAAAACGCTCCAGATAATCATCGGCGAGTGACTGATTCCACGACGGATAAAAAGGAGCCAGAAAATGACAGAGTTCAATCGGCGTCATCCAGCCATACATCGTCTGGTCTTCCGCCAGGTAGCCCACACGACGCCGGAGTTCAATCGCATCTCGCGTGGGGTCACAGCCATCGACCTGCATTGTCCCGCTATCCGGTTTCAATAAACCGAGCAGCATTCGAATCAAAGTGGTTTTACCGGCTCCGTTTCGCCCCAGCAAAGCCAGCGTCTGACCACGGGGAATGTCCAGTGAGACATCATCCAGCACGACATTCACACCGAATTGTTTGTGAACCTGATGAATTCTGATCGCCGATTCTGACATGAGAATCTCCTGATGAATGGTTACGCGGTTCTGGATTCCGGTTTGCGTTTTTGCTGCGCAGCGGCCTCTGCCTTAAGTTCCCGTTTCGCATCTGCAATTGATGCAGCCAACAGCTTTCGCAGCTCTGTCGCTGTCAGTCCTAATAAAATGCCACGATGGATGACCGCCGAAAATTCCATTGAAAACTGGTCACGCTGCTCCGTCATCTGCTGGGAATTCGTTGTCACAGCAGACTGAGGCAATACAAACGTGCCTTCGCCGTGACGCATTTCGACCAGTCCTTCGGCCGACAGACGCTCATAAACGCGTACCACCGTGTTGACGTTGACCGTCAGTCTCTGCGCCAGCTTGCGGACGGAAGGCAGACAATCCCCCGGCTTCAATGTCCCCGAAAGACAATGCGCCCGGATCTGCTCCATGATCTGCCGGGATATTGGCGTCGAGGAACCTCGTTCAATTCGTATGTGCATAATGACATCCCACCAAAGAGTACACAGTACTATAACAGTATGC
>NZ_CALFPF010000772.1 GCF_937919775.1 uncultured Gimesia sp. | reverse complement strand
CTCATCCTGAATTGTAGCAGGGGTCCACACTGATTTGAACTACATTTCCCGATGCTACATCAGGATTTTTCCCAGTGAAGCTGATTACTTTGCCTCCAGGCAATACAGGTTTCGAAATGTTCGCAGAAACATCCGGCCATTGGCGACGACGACGGTCGCATGGCTGGGGTCATTGAGTTCGACTTTCCCATAAGATTTAAAAGTGGGAGAAGCATCGATCATGGCGACTTCACCTGTTTCACTCATGCAGTACAGAATTCCGTTGATGCAGACGGGGGAGCTGCTATATCCGCCATCGACTCTTTCTGTCCAGACATTTTTCTGGGTAGCCAGATCGACACAACTGACAACGCCGCCATCTCCCCAAAGATAGAGGTGTCCTTCATACACAATTGGTGTCGGGACGTAAGGCAGTTTTGTGGATCGTTTGTATTTGATGTGCGTTTCAGAAACATTGCCGGAACCTGTTGGATCGACGCCGATTAATAGCTTCCCGTTGCCGCCCCCGCCGCAGGTGGCAAAAATCAGGCCTTCACCATAGACGGGCGAAGACACGGTTCTCATCGGAAATTCCCCAGTAGTCCAGTTAACTTTCCCTGTTTCCGGATCGAGACTGCTGACACCGGTTGCACCGCTGACGCAAATCAACTGGGGATTGGTATTGGGATGATTAATGATAATCGGCGTAGCGTAGGATGTTCTGCGGACCGTTCGATCCGCCTGCCAGACCGGTTTTCCCGTCAGTTTGTTAAAGGCGCTCACTGAACTGGGGCCTTGCTGGTCATTTGCGGCGATGACCAGATCTTTATAGATGATGGGAGAACTGCCATGGCCGTGCTGGCTGGTGAACGGCCCCAGATTCTGCTCCCAGATTTTATTACCTTTGATATCGTAGCCAACCAGCATATAAGATTCTTCATCGGCAAACTCGACAAAAACATGTTCCCCGTCAGTGGCAGGCGTACTGGAAGCCCAGCTGCCTTTTCTGTGTTTGTGACTCTTTTTTAACTGCATTTCGCGGCGCCATTTTTCTTCGCCGGTCTTCGGATCAATGCAGAAAAGGTAGCGGTTTTCTCCTTCACCAATGGCGGAGGTCACAAACAGATTGTCTCCCCAGATGGAAGGCGAAGAGTGCCCTAATCCAGGCAGCTCTTTTTTCCAGGCATAATCTTTTTCGGTCCATTTCAGAGGAAAACCTTTTTCGCTGGAGATCCCGGCACCGCCTATCCCGCGGAATCGAGGCCAATTCTCGGCTTGTAATGCTGTCAGGGTGGAGAGCGAGAGGCAAATACCGAGGAGAATCCGCAGGGTGGGGGTGAAAACGCGGACGAAAAGTAATCTATGCATGGAAGAATCTCTTTTACAGGCAGGATGTTATTCAGATTTCACTAGTTTAGCTTGACGAATTTTATGTTCTGGTGCAAGTTAATTGAATATAATAATTATTGGGGTTATCGTAAGTAAATAGAGTGTCTTGATTTCGGCTTAGTTTGTGGGGGCGGGTATGCGGGTGTCTCCACCGTTTGTCTGGTAAGATCAGGCTCATTGATTTTCAACAGTGCATCATTTCCTGCGGTATAATCTACATCATCTATGCAAAAATCTGATCAACAAAATTCAAACGGCGCATCATCGGTGGCTTACCTGATTGTTCAGGAGTTAGACGAGCGGGGCAAAGTCTATCGACTGGTGGATCGTCAGGTCACGACGATGGGGCGTGCCCCCACGAATCGGATTGTACTGGACGATGAGGTCTGCAGTCGGAATCATTGTGAGATTTTTTACAGCGATTCCTCGTGGGTCATTCGCGATCTGGGAAGCCGCAACGGAACACTCGTGCAGGGTGTCGCCATTACGCAGGATCAGGAACTGCTGGAAGGAAATGTGATTGAAATCGGAGACAGTGAGGCGATCTTTACGTTTGATGTCTCTCGTTTTTCGTCACGACCGACGTCTGCAGGTTCCAGCGAAGAGCTGGAAAGTGAGACGATCGGAGTCGGTCAGCAGTCCAGTTGGGAAGAGTTTAACGTCCCCGAAATCATCCAGCGCAAAAGTCACACCCGGTTTCATACACCGCTTCCCCCGTCATCCCTCGACCGGGATCGCACGAGCCGTGAGTTAGGGCGTTTGTATCGTCTCGCCCTGGATATGGGGAATACCCAATCAGAACAGGAACTCTCGCAGATTGTTTTAAATGGCCTGTTTGAAGGGACCAGTGCTGATATCGGGGCCATCTTGTACTTTGATCCTTCGCTGCAGCAGCCTCGCAAACCGGAAAACCTGAAAGTGATTGCCTTTCAGTCTGTGGATGAACTTCCCTACCAGAAGCCGTCCCATTTTCTGTCCGAGATGGTGTTCAGTGAGGGAGATGCCATTCTGGCACACAATATTGCTGATGACAGTAAACTTTCTACCAGAGACAGTCTGGGAAAGATTCACGCGCAGAGCGTGATCTGTGCGCCTCTCCGCAACAATAAGCAGGGTGTTACCGGGCTGATTCACCTTTATTCCACCAATCCTGATAACCCGTTGGATTCTGACGACCTGGAATTCACACTGGCTCTGGCAGATCAGTTGGCAATTTCCTTTCAAAATCTGAATGAGAAAAAGAAGCTGTCTGACGGTCTGGCCCGTATGGAAGGAGAGAATAAGGCTCTGCGCGAGCAGTTGGAGCTGGAGAGCGAGCTGGTCGGCAATAGTCCCAGCATGATTGCAATGAAGCAGCAGATTCTGCGCATTGCACCGACCGATGCCAGTGTGCTGATACGCGGTGAGAGTGGGGTTGGTAAGGAACTGGTAGCGCGTGCAATTCACTTCAACAGCCATCGCAAAAAACATCCATTTGTCTGTATGAACTGTGCCGCTCTGAGTGAAGGGCTCCTGGAAAGTGAACTGTTTGGTCATGAGCGGGGAGCCTTTACAGGAGCGACAAGCCAGAAGCCCGGAAAATTTGAGCAGGCTCATCAGGGAACGCTGTTCCTGGATGAAGTCGGGGAGATGTCTCTGGGCATTCAGGCGAAGTTTCTGCGCGTGCTGGAAGGGCATGCGTTTGAACGGGTCGGTGGCAGTGCTACGATTAAAGTTGATGTCCGTGTTGTTGCTGCCACCAACCGTGACATGGAAAAGGCAGTCGCGAAGGGCAATTTTCGCCAGGATTTATACTTTCGTCTGCATGTGGTTGAGGTGAGTGTTGATCCGTTACGCGTTCGGTCTGATGATATCCTGTTGTTGGCAAATTATTTTCTCAATCGGTTTATCACCAAAACGGGTCGTCCCATTCGTGGGTTTACCCAGGAAGCGAAAGATCTGCTGGAGACGTATCATTGGCCTGGAAACGTTCGCGAACTGCAGAATACGATCGAACGGGCTTTTATTTTATGCACAGGCGATATCATTGATGCTTCCGATATTCAGCTCTCTGCAGTGGGAATGGGCAGCGATCCTCAGTGTGTATTGCCCCCCGCCAATCTCGGGTTTCGGGATGTTCCTCTGGATGTCGTGGAGCAGGAGCATATTCTGGCTGTTTTGAACAATACGAACTGGAATAAATCGCGGTCTGCGCAAATTCTGGGAATCGAACGGTCTACTCTGGATCGTAAACTGAAACGTTATGGCATCCATCGTCCCTGATGTTTCAGTTGCATCACGCAATTTATTGCAGAGTGCTGAATGCGATTTAGAGTCATCAAAACCTGGTTTTTCTCTGAAATTCCCATAAATTGACCCGAATAGATGCCTTTCACCGCAGAGTTGTGGGTTTAGTACCTGTTCAAGAATTCGATTTCAAAGTAGTTTGCAAAAATGTCAAAAATCTTGTTGACATTTTATCATAAAAACTCAAGAATTGTCCTAGAAACAGGGGATACCTATTAGGTGTCCTTGATTGCAGTTTTAAATTGCAGCCCTAAAACCTGGGATGTTTTTTAACCACTAAAATTTAGAAGAGTTTCCCACCTGAAAAAACTTCCCACACCCTTGGAGGGTGTTGCTTTGAAATCTCCCAAATAACGCAATGGATGCGTACGCTACGAGCGATTGAATTTCTCGGTTTGGTTTGAGATGACTGATTGTTTTGTTCCACGTAGAAGGTGTGTCCATTCATATGGTATGAGTGGAAGGCTTGGATTTAGTATTGTTGTTGGAGAAAGAAGAAGAGAATGTCGGCATTTTTGATGAGTTCGAGTGGCGTTGATAACCTTTCATGCGAACTTGAAGATGACCAGTCGCTGGTTTGCTACGAAGATGGTGAATACCAGGAGTTTTCTGACGATGGGTATGATCCAAACTTTGATGCATTATTTGGCGAAGAGGAGTACCGAGAAATGGGAATCAATCCTGATGAAGCAACTCAGGCAAAGCCCGGTTCAGAACAAAAAGTTCTGATGCTGGCTGCCCGTTATGCTGCCGGTCTACCTCTCTGGAATAACAGTGATTGCTATGATCACGGTCCGGGAGAGAATCTGCTGCAAGGGCTTCTTGCTTAAATCCATCGACCTCGCTGCGTCTTTTCACCAGGCGAGTCAGCTGTTTTTTATATTAAAGGGTCTTTAGACGTCTGTCTGAAGACCCTTTTCTTGCGCCTGGAGATTTCTCTATCTGGTTGAATCGGGTTCTTGTCCACAGAGTGTACGTGGAGCGATAATACAATGCAAAAAACGGTATGTCTTATCCTGTTCATAATTATCGCTCTGGTCTGCCAATCTGCATTCGCGGATGAGCCGGCAAACAAGGTCCGAGACGATCTGGCAACAGCATTTGTCAACCAATTGGTGCAGGGGGAGTTTGAGAAAGCAGTCAAACCTTTTGATGCGGTGATGGCCAAAGCGCTTCCCGCAGAGAAATTAAAGGTGATCTGGAACGGGCTTGTCAGTCAATATGGCAGCTTTCAAGAGATTACGGAAACGAGAACAGAGGCTCTCAAGCAGTATCAGATTGTATTTGTCACCTGTCAGTTTGAGCACGGGAAGCTCGATGCCAAGCTTGTCTTCACCGCAGAGAATGCAATTGCAGGCCTTTTTATCGTAACATCGGGCGCATATCACGCTCCAGACTATGTCAATCCGGTGGCGTTCAAGGAAGTAGAAGTAGTGATTGGTAAGGGGCTCTGGTCACTTCCCGGAACGCTTTCGTTACCTGCAGGTGACATGCGGGTACCGGCGGTAGTCCTGGTGCATGGCTCAGGTCCGCAGGATCGGGATGAGACCATCGGCCCTAATAAGCCCTTTCGGGATCTGGCACAAGGGCTTGCCTCGCAGGGGATTGCCGTTCTACGGTATGAGAAACGGACCAGACATCACCGTCTCAAAATGACCCTGCTCTCCGGTGGGATGACAGTCAAAGAGGAAACCGTAGATGACGTTGTGGCTGCGGTTGAGTCTCTGACGCAGCAGCCACGGATTAACGGCGATCGTATCTTTGTCCTGGGGCATAGTCTGGGAGGGAATCTGCTGCCACGGATTGGAGCTGCCTCAGGCAAAATCGCAGGTTTTATCAGCCTCGCCGGCTCGGTACGGCCTCTGGAAGATCTTGTGCTGGATCAAGTGAAATATCTGCTCTCTCTGGACGGAAGCATCACGGCTGAGGAGCAACAGCAGATTGAGGTGATCGAAAAACAGGTGGAAATGGTGAAATCACCAGAACTGTCAGAAGGGATCGCTGCAACGGAATTGCCCCTGGGAGTTCCTTCAAAATACTGGCTTGATCTTCGTGGTTATGACCCCGCCCAAAGTGCAAAAACGCTGAATAAGCCGTTTCTGATTTTACAGGGCGAACGGGATTACCAGGTGACTATGGTTGATTTTCAGAAATGGAAACAGGCATTGGGTAGCCGGGATGATGTTACGCTGATTTCCTATCCCGGTCTGAATCACCTTTTCATGACCGGAGTGGGGAAAAGTGCTCCCGCTGAATATACGGCACCTGGCAACGTGGCAAACGTCGTTGTGGCGGACATTGCAAAATGGATCATGTCCCAGAAATAGGTCATACCTTGTCAGTTCTCTCGGGTATTCGTTCCAGTAAGGCTGGGTGTGAAACTACCTGTGTTTTCTATTTTAACTTTTGTCAAGCAGGCCGGCTATGTGTAACCGGCCCACGAAATACACCTTGACGTGTATTGTATTCTGAATGTGTTT
>NZ_CALFPF010000771.1 GCF_937919775.1 uncultured Gimesia sp. | reverse complement strand
GCTGAGAACGGATCGTCTGATAAAATTGTGATCCACTCTTATGGACGGCTTTCATTGGGGATTCTGGCGACGCTGGGAGTCGTGCATGCATTGTACTTTGCTCGCGCGATTCTGATTCCCATGGCACTCGCGATTGTGCTTTTTTTTCTACTGGCTCCCGTGGTGCGTTTTCTGTCTCGCTGGCGCCTGATGACAGAGTCCATTGCTGCTGCGATTGTAGTACTGGTTTTAAGCGCGACGATCGGATTTGCCAGTTATTTTCTTGCGGGGCCGATTTCAGATTGGGTTGCCAATGCCCCTGCCACATTTCGCAAAGCAGAACATAAGCTGCGATTCCTAACTGATCCGGTTAACAAGATTGATCAGGCTTCTGAACAGGTTTCGAAAATCACTTCGGGTGCGGAAAAAAATGATGTCGTGAAGGTTGCCGTTCAACAACCGGCGGCCACGAGTTATCTGTTGAGTTCGACGCTCAACTTTCTGGCGGGAGCCACCATCACCGTTGTGCTGGTTTATCTGCTCCTGGCGATGGGACACCGTAACGTGAACTCAGTTGTGGAATTGATTCCCACAGTGGAAGATAAACGGGGTTTTGTCACGATGATACGTAACGTAGAGCAGGGGATTTCGCATTATCTGCTCACGATTACCACCATTAACATCGGACTGGGAATTGTCATTGGCGTGGTTCTGGCTCTGTTAGGGCTCCCCGATCCTTTTCTGCTGGGAATTATGGCAGCGACGCTCAACTTTATTCCCTTTGTCGGACCATTCGTCGGTGCTGCAGTCACTTTTTTGATTGGCGTCGTATATCTGCCCACGCCGGCAGAAGCTGTGATTGGTCCCCTGATCTATGTGTTGATCAATGCTCTGGAAGGAAATGTGATTACGCCTCTGATTTTAGGTCGATCCATGAAACTGAATCCAGCATTGGTCTTCATCTGTATCATATTTTGGGGTTGGGCGTGGGGAGTTGCCGGCATTCTGCTTGCCGTTCCGTTGATTGGAATGATTAAAATCTCTTGCGACCATTTCAAATATCTGCAACCGGTGGCCCGCATCCTCTCGGGGTAAACTTACGAAGCAGGATTCAGAGAATTTAAAATCGCACTGGTCCCGGGGAGCCGGGGTGGATCAAGTCCCAGCAGTTGCAGGCAGATCGGGGTGATATCAACGATTCGCGGGGCATCAGGCAATTCAAATTTCAGCGGCAATCCTGCGGCAATCAGGGGGGCCGTTGAATCTAAATAATGCAATGAACCATGTGAGCCTGCCGGATTGCATTTGAGTTCTGGCAGACAGAATTCCTTACCCAGCCGAGCTGTGACCCAGAGGTTGCCACTCTGTTCTGAGAAGCTTGTGGCGATGCGTTCGAATGCGTTCGGGTAATTACCATATTCAATTTTATGGTCAGGTGTGATCGTGACATCAACGGCAGACAGGTCTCCCCTCCATTTCCAGGGGGTCCCATAACAGTCGACCGCGTTTTGTTTTTGAGTCAGCTCAGGTTGAAATACAAGATGACCCCTGTCGCTTGTATGAACGTGAAATGCAGTCTGTTTTGTGTCATTTAATCCGCTGTCATCATCACACCAGATTACCTGGTCGATCGCGTCACATTCCAGCAGGCAGTCGATCACTTCATCACGCCGCGCCCAGATTTCGGATCGCAGATAGATCTGAGC
>NZ_CALFPF010000770.1 GCF_937919775.1 uncultured Gimesia sp. | reverse complement strand
GTTATCAAGGAAACTTCATTGATTCCCCCAATATATGGCGACGTCAAAAAATCCGGACTTACCGCGACAGTGAAAGCGGATCAGGAAAATCAGGTTACATTCGATCTTGAGAATAAAAAGTAGATCGGCTGAAAACAATTAAGCGTCTAAATCGAGTGAACCTCGGCTCCTGATTCTGTAATCGGAGCCGAGTTTTTTGATGCAGTCTTCGATAGCCACTGATTCTGTTCGCGAACCATTATCATGATTCGAGCGAAGTCTGCGATTCCGACTTGTCAACGTTCGCAATGATCTGGGCACTCTGCAAATGATGCACGACTCTCCAGAGATGATAACTGATTCTGCTGAGCCAGCGATACGCGTCTAACTGTCCTAATAGCGTATCAAAATCTGCTCCGGTCCTGGTTACTGATTCCGTAAACTCACGACGCGTTGCTTTCTGATTCTGGTCCAGTTCCTGCCAGAATGCTTCTAATGGCTGCTCAGCCAGTACAACAGAATGATCCAGTAAAGAGACTTCTGTCCTGGTAATCAGATCGCTCAGTTGACCGGCAATTTCATTGAGTTTTTCGACTTTGCGGGTCGCCACCAGACGTTCCATTGCCTGACAGCGTCTCATTAAACGCTGGATATGATCGAGGGCCAACACCACTTCCTGGTAACAGCGCAGCGTCTCTGTATCCGATTTCGAAATATTAATTCGCCTCAAATAATCCGACGTCGTTACCAATGTCTGATGATATTCTTCTAGCTCGACTGCAATTTGCTCTTGATCCATTTCTGACGTGAACAAGCCATGCAACAGAGACAGCACGCGCTGAAACACATCAACCAGTGTGGAACGAGAAGCTTCGATCGCAACGTTCGGATTCTGAATCAGTGACTCTTCCAGTCGTTCCGTCTGATCATTGATGGCTTCCGGAATCAGGCGGGTGACAACACGGGTAAACTGCCCGACAAACGGGACGATCATCAACACCCCCAGGAAATTGAACAAACTATGAAAGGCGACGAGCGCGATTTCAGGGGAATGATTTTTCCCCTGATTCAGATAATGATTCCAGATCCAGATATAAACGGGCAACAGAAAATAGGCCACGACTGCTGTCACCAGATTATAAAACACATGGGCAAATCCGGTTCGTCGGGCAGCCACCGAACCTCCCATCGACGCCATCACTGCAGTAAATGTGGTTCCCACATCAAAGCCAATCACCATCGCCCCCGCCTGTGCCAGAGAAATTGTTCCCATATGGACGGCGGTCAACGCCATCGCCACGCCGGCACTGGAAGCCTGCGTCACCAGCGTAATCCCCACGCCGATCAAGATCAGCAGTATTCGCCCCAGCCAGGTATCCTGAGGAAAAGATTGTGGCGTCATCCCATTCGCAAGACCGGCCATCCCCCCCTGCAGACTGGTCAGGCCGATAAAGATCACCCCAAAACCGGCCAAAGCCAAGCCGGCTGCCGCAATCCGCTTTCGGGCAAATAAATGGAAAACGATCCCGAGCAGTACCAGGGGATAGGCAAGCTGCCCCAGTTTGAATTGAAAACCAAAGACAGCCACAATCCAACCCGTCACAGTCGTCCCGATATTGGCGCCGAAAATGATCCCCAGCGATTGCGACAACGTTAGTAAACCCGCCCCCGCAAAACCGACGGCAGTCACCGTTGTGGCGCTGGATGACTGCAGGATCACGGTCACGATGGCACCCGTTGCGATTCCCGAGGGGAGGCTTGTGGTGAATCGGGCGATCATGCGTCGAATCGTATCGCCGGCAAGCTCTTTCAGGCCGCTCGTCATCACGACCATGCCCAGCAGAAACAGCCCCAGACCGCCTATCGAATTGAGTATCCCTGAATCCATGAAAATTCCGCAGGTGCTTTATCTCAGTCAAAGAATCAGACGCGTCACAGTCTGACGGGAAACAATCTTTCATTCTAACACAAAGTCAAATGATTGATACCGTTTCCCTGAGACGAGTCCTACCAGGAGGTCCAGCCACCATCTACCAGAATATTCTGGCCGGTGATATAACTGCTGGCATCACTGGCCAGAAACACCGCGGCTCCTTTCAATTCAGACGGTTTTCCCATCCGTCCCATCGGGCTGTGCTCACACAGCCGCTCCGCCAGACCTGCAGGCGCCGCTTCGGAAGGGAACGGGCCCGGACTCAGACAATTGACGCGCACATGATCTTTCGCCCAATAAACGGCCAGGTGCCGCGTCTGATGAATCAGCCCCCCCTTCATCGTATGATAGGCGACCGGGCTCGCATTACAGATCCCTTCGTAAGCTTCCGGATAAGAGCCGACAACGCCGTACATCGAACCGATCATGATCACACAACCGGCGGCCTGACGTTCTACCACATGATCCCGTAGTTTCCGCGCCAGCAGAAAGTAACCGGTCGCATTCTGCAGATGCCGTGAAAACGCTTCCGCAGTGACAGTACGCCAGTCATCACCCACCGCGTCATTCCCGTTGTTAACCAGCACATCAATCTGCCCCGCCTCTTTGATTGCAGACTCAAAGCCCTCTTCGATCGACGCTTCCTGCATATGATCCAGCGCAACCCCGACGTGACCGACCTGATGCGGGTCAGGCATCTCACTGGCGGTCTGTTGAGCCCGTTTTGCATCCCGACTGCTGATCACCAGTCGTGCGCCCGCTTCCGCCAGACCGCGGGCCATCGCGCCTCCCAGATAACCGCTGGCACCGGAGATGAGTACGGTTTTCCCTGTCAGGTCAAATAACTGCTGGACCGTTGGTTCGTCTGTTGGTTTCATAGGATTTTTATCTTTAGTCAATCAGGTTCAGGAGGGAAGATATTCTGCCGGCTCGATCCAGGATCGTTTCTCCACGGAATCCAGAATAGACAGGTTCACAGCCAGTGTCTGCGCCCCCTCTTCCAGCGTACATAATGGCGGGCATAATCCGTCCAGATAATCAAGAAACGCAGTCGCCTGCCTTTGGAAGAGAGTATCCCGTTCGAGAGTTTCATGATAACCGACCTGCCATTCCGCGTCTGGTTCTGTGATCCAGCGATACCAGCTTTTCTGAAATTCGAACCGTAACATGCCCCGCTCACAGATGACGGTAATCATCGACTCATTCGCAGCCTGATGCTGATTCAGACTGAAACTCCCCAGCACACTCCCCTGCCGGGTAATGACATGCACGGTATCTTCGACATCCACGCCTTCCAGCACCTGATGTGAAAAGTCGGCAACCAGCGCCTCAACGGGGCCGACCAGATACTCGCCGGCATTCATCGAATGCGTGAGCGCATCCTGAACCGCGCCCCCTCCCGTCGCCCGAGATCTGTAATAAATGTCTCGGTAAGCCGGTCGATACGTGGGAAAGTTCTGTCCCGAAACCACCACCAGTTGAACCGGTTTTCCAAATTCCCCGGAGTCAAGCGCCGCCTTCATCGCTGCCAGAGCCGGGTGTGCCCGATAGACATACGCTACAGCCGCCTTCCGCTGTTTTTCCTGCAACAGAGACTGCAGCTCGTTGATGCCTGCAAAGTTCGTACTCAACGGCTTTTCAATAAACAGATCCAGCCCCGCCTGGACCGCGCGTTTCGAAATTTCAATATGCAAATGCGCGGGCGTCGCAATCACCGCACAATCATGCGGCTCAGCCAGGGCAGAATCGAGGTCGGCGTACTGTTTTTTCACGCCATACTGATCCGCAATCTTCCCCCGCAAGCCGTCATTCAGCTCACAGATGGAAACATCAACGCGACCTGTCGCCTGAAAACAACGCAAATGCCGCTCGCCGATGGAACCCACACCCACCACCAATACTCGTTTTCGGTCCGTCATGCTTTGCAATTCTTCAAATAATGATTGAGAAACAAAATTTCTGTGATCCTGAGACTATTAAAAAAACTCCGGCAAGACACGTCTACGCTAAACGGTATCTTCCCGGAGAATCTTTTTCAAACTGCTGGTATTGGTCAGTTCGTAAACTGCAACGAATACAGGTCGGCGTCTTTCATTACAAACCGCAGACGCACCGGTTTCCCGCTGAGGGCTTTCAAATCTTTGCCCCCCTTCCACGAAACAATCCGATTCACTTCATTGCCAATTTGTTCGCGGGAATCAGCCAGGGTAAATCCGGGAATCGGCTGGCCTGCTTCATCCTGAATTTCCACTTTAATACCCCCCGCTGCTGAAGTGGAGAAATTAATCGATAATTCGGAACCATCAAAAATGAGGGGTTTCGTCAACAATTCGCCGCCGGCATAGTCGGCTCGCACCGATGCAAAACCATCCAGGCGTAAAGAATATCGCCGCAAATGGGCCGTCGGTTGCGCATAATCCTGATTCACATACACCGACATTTCGGCAGGACCGGTCTGCACCACATTCAAAGCAGGATAATTGGTCCGTGAAACCCAGTTCTGGGCGCCGATGCCCCCCGTGATAAAGCCGCTTAGAAACGTTCTCTGGTATGTGTTATCGCCGCGGGTCGTCATCAGAATCGCATCGGAGGTGTCTTTAAAGTACTTTGGATGAACGCCGATTTCCTTGGCTTGCTCATCCGTCAGCACCTGCCGTCCCGGCATGAACCGTGCTGCGACAGCCAGATAGATGTGAGGCGCACGGAAATAAGGATGCGTCTGATTGGTATAAAGATGCTCGATCGGTGCAGCCTCACCTCGAGACGTATACTCCATTAATACCGGGGGAGACCAGTGAATGAAATCGTCGCTTTCCGTGCGGGCAATCCGACGGAGCTTATCTTTAAACACACGGAAATAGCTGATGTATTTTTTCTCCACCGGAGACCAGAATGCGACATTCTGTGAATCGAACATGTAAGGATAGGGCACCATTTTTTGGGGGATCACCGCACCGGCGGGATGCTGTTTCCAGTGAATCCCATCCGGGGACGTAAACGCGACCAGACCACTCTTCATCGTGCCGCCCAATGCTTTATAACGTTCTGCATCAGGGACATCAGGACGCGTATCCAGGAACGGAGAGAAGTTATGCGTCATCGGTGCCGCATCAGCGAGGATGATGTTATTCTTTTTGTGCCCCGCCTTTTCAAACAGCGAAAATTCCGGTTTGGTCCAGTTCACGCCATCTTTTGATTCCGCGTAGCAATAGACTTCACCCACATCGCCGTCGGCTCCCGCAGAAGGACGCCCCCGGTAATACGAGCGATACAAATCGCCGTCTTTAATGATTGTACAATAGCCGCAGAACAACCCCTCCCAGGGTTTATCGAACTTCAAAACGATGCCTTCATCCACAGGATGATGTAACCGTAACTCGGTTCCTTTTAATCCATCAATCAGATAATCGTCGACAAATAACTCTCGCCGATTTCCAATTTCCAGCGGCTTAGTTTCCTCTGCCTGCAGACTGGGGACCGCGAAATTTCCCACTAAAACGAGCAGCGCTATCATCAGTTGTTTCATTTGAATCCCCTAATACTCGATAAAAGACATCTTGTACTTATTTATTGAACAATAAAACAGCCATCTGCGTTTTAACATCGAATCAATGCTTTAATATGATTGACAATACACAAACAACTTGTATCATATTTAAATACAAGTAACGAACCTGGAACCAGATTTCAACCCAAATCCGATTTCTTTCTGCTATGAATTCACGCACTCCTGCCATACCACAGGGAACCCCAATGACTTCCCTCGCACAATCCGGCAAACAGCGTCCCAAGTACATGCTGCTGGTCGATCAATTAATTGATAAAGTGACCAGAGGAGAAATCCGTCCCGGAGAGGCGCTGCCTTCGGAACATCAACTCTGTGAAACCTATCAACTGGCCAGAACCACCATCCGCAACGCGATGCAGCTTCTGGAAGAACAGGGTTGGATCACGCGCATTCACGGGAAAGGTTCTTTTGTCAGCACCAATCCGCCGCTCCCGATTTCCAAACCCCTCGATATTTTTGCCTTTGTTCTCCCGGAAACGCGCACGGGATATTATCCGTCGCTGCAACGCAGCTTCGAACAGGCGGCCGCTCTGACACAAAACCAGGTCCTTGTCTGCTGCACTGAAAACAAAGTCGACATGCAGGGCAATACCATTCTGCAACTGATCGATAAACGCGTGGCCGGCGTGGCACTTGTCCCGGCGACTGTTCCCGCAACCCCCGCTTATCAGATCCGTCAATTGCAGCAACATGGCATCCCCGTTGTCTTCTGTCACAGGCAGGTCGAAGGCGTTCAGGCACCGCTGCTTTCGATCCCCTTTCGCGAAGTCGGGCTGCTGGCAGGTCAGACATTACTCAAACAGGGACATCGTTCCCTGGCGATGTTTTCCCCACATCGTGCGTCAGCGTCCATTGAGTACGAAGCCGGTCTGCGCGAGGCACTCGCTGCTCACGAGACAGCCTGCCCCGAACCGTTTATTTTTCATGGCCCCAGTTCTCAATTACACCCCATTGATTACGAACAGGACCTGCTGACAACATTAGAAGCCATGTTCCAGCGCCCTGCCCCCCCCACTGCCATCTTTGCCACTTTCGATTCACTAGCCGAATTAATCTATCTGCTGCTGGGAAAACTGGGACTGCGCGTTCCCGAGGATGTCTCTCTGCTCGGATTCGGAGGCACCATTCGCCACGGCGCGATTCAAAGCCGACTCTCTTCGATCACGGTCGACGAAGTCGCCATCGGCCAGAAAGCAGCCGAACTGCTGACACAGATGAAACAGGGCAAACTCCCCATCGATTCCGCAGAAATTTTTCCGATGCCCATTAATACCAGCACCGGGCAGACACTAGCTCCCCCCAAAAAATGAGACATCGATCGTAACCGGTATTCCGCAACGACGCAGGACAATCAACATGCCCCAGACATTCATTCAGAAACATGCGACATTGAGAATATTTCTATTTCCCTGTCTGCTAATGCTCGCTGCTGCTGCGCTCTTTCAGCCTTCCCTCCAGGCGGAAGAAGAAGACATCCTCAAACAAAAACTGGCCGCCCTCCCTCATCCCTGGGAGGATAAACTACATCGCCTCACCCTCCAGGAATACACGGAAACTCTGAAATACTGGGAACAAACCTATCCAGACTGGGTTCAGGTCGACCGCATCGGCGTCACACTGGAAGGAATTCCCATCCCGCTGCTCAAAATCACCGATCAAAAAGTCGACGACAAACAGAAACAGGTGTGCCTGATGACGGCCCTGCACGGCGGCCCCGAACGGAGCGGCACTACCGCGGTCATGCACTTTATCGAATGGCTCGCCAGCGATGATCCGGCTGCCGTGGAAACACGCAAAAACCAACTGCTGCTGATTATCCCCATCATCAATCCGTACGCCTATTTTGAAACCGACCGTTTCGGCAATTCGCAAAAAATCGATCCATACACGGGTGGCGGCACCAACAACTGGGATCTGAAAACATTCCAGTTCAAACAACCTGAAAAGTCACCTGAAGTGATGGCGGTCCTGTCTGTGATAGATCAATTCCAGCCGGACGTCCATGTGGACGTGCATGGGACGGGATTACAGGAATACAGTCCCGAGCAACTGGGATCGCGCGAACGGTATCGTGGCCAGACCATGTTTGAAGTGACGGGTTCTGCCTATTCTAACGTAACACTGCGTCCCTGGGACTGGCGGATCACGGAAGCCATCAATGAGGCAGGTATCAAAGCCGGCTATGGTTACGATCGTTTCGAAGCGGACGCACAACGACTCTTCTGGGGAAATCCACTGGCAGCGATGTCCAATAAACTCTGGTTAGGTCGCCCCAATTTTTACACCGCCCATTATGGATATGCCCGCTATCACACGATGGTCATGGCGTTGGAAGTCGGCTGGGAACAAAGCGGCGTCGCGCGGCTCAAAGCATTAATGAATATCGGAAACACCAAATGGAAAGGCGAATACTTTCCCGGTTATCCCGTGAACCGAATGCAGGGTTACATCGGCCATTTCGTCAGTGCCTGGGGAACCACTCCTCAAGCACGTCGAAAAAGCCGCGTCGAACTCTGGCAGAAACAACCTTATTTTTCGCAAGCAATCCTCTACCCGCAAACCGCCGGCAGAGAAACTTACCTCATTGCCACTTCCGCGAAAAGTGCCGCCCTGTTATCAGCAGACACTTCGGAATTCCTTGAAAACATCAAGCCGATCACCACCGTCAACCAGAGTGCCCTTAAAGCGATTATTGAGGCAGGACCGGAAATCAAATTCGCCGTCAGCAAAGGCCACACCTCGACCGAAAAAGAAACGCCTATAAAACACGGCATTTCGTTTCAACTGCGAATTCCCTATCGCAACCCAGAGCTGGTCGACCTCCGTTTGAATGGTCACCTGTTAGAAAAAAGTGCGACCGACGGTTATCTCACCTGGTACGGAGACGGATTCACGCATGTGCAAGTCAATGTCCCGCCGGAAAAATCGACAATCAACGACCTCTACATTATCACCTGCCTCTACAACCCGCAGGAAGAAAGATCGTATGGCTGGAAGCCGCCGCAGCAAGTGATGGAAAATATCAAACCTAAAACTGACTGACGTAAATTTAATCACCACACAAAGGAACCCACCATGAAAAAATCCGCGCCGCTCATGGCAGCCCTCATCCTGATTCTGCACTCATCCGCGCTCCTCGAAGCAGCGAAACCGGTTGAGCTGAAACTGGAAAGCGTTCAAAAAATCTGGGACCAGGACCCGCACAACGCCTTCACCGGACTCACCCGATTTAATGACCAGTGGTTCTGCGTTTTCCGCACCGGCAAGGCCCATGTTTCTCCTGACGGCGCTTTGCAGGTGCTCGCTTCCAAAGACGGAAAAGACTGGAAACCCGTCGCCCGCATCACATCCGATACTGCTGACCTGCGCGACGCGAAAATCGCCGTCACCCCGCAGGGACAACTCATGCTGAGCGGTGCCGCCGCCCTGCATCAGCCCAATCCCGCGACGCACCAGTCGATGACCTGGTTCTCGGATGATGGCACACACTGGTCCAAAGGGCATAAAATCGGCGATCCCGGCGTGTGGCTCTGGGGCATGCGCTGGAACGATGGAGACGTTTACAGCATTGGTTATCAAACCGGAAAAACAGGACCGAAATTCACGCGATTGTATAAAAGCAGTGACGGCAAACAATATGAAACCGTCGTCGATAAACTCCACGACACAGGGTACACCAACGAAAGTTCGCTCGTCTTCACGAAAGATAAAACCTGCTACTGCCTGCTACGCCGCGACAGCAAAGGAGCGAACACTGGATTACTGGGCATCTCAAAACCGCCTTATACCGACTGGCAGTGGAAAGACCTCGGCGTTCGCATTGGTGGCCCCGAACTGTTCCAGTTACCCGATGGACGTTTTCTGGCAACGGTCAGACTTTATTCACCGAAAGCGCGTACATCGATCTGCCAGGTTGATGTTGAAAAAGGTACCCTCACAGAACTGCTGGAGCTACCCAGTGGCGGCGATACCAGCTATGCCAACATGGTGCTGCATGATGGCCTGTTGAACGTCAGCTACTATTCCAGCCACGAAGGAAAAACTTCCATCTACTTTGCAAAAGTCAGCTATAAATAATTCTGCAACTGGCTGACGAAGATGCACACAAACGGGGATCT
>NZ_CALFPF010000769.1 GCF_937919775.1 uncultured Gimesia sp. | reverse complement strand
GTTAATGGTTGGCAGCCACGCGCGGTGTTCTTCGATCAGCTTTGCAAAATCAGGATTACTGCTGAGATTATTCCATTCCGCCGGATCCTGTTTCATGTCATAAAATTCTTCCGAGCCGTCCGCATAATGGATATAACGATAGTTCTCGGTACGGACGGCTGTGTTATTCCGATTATGCGAGGTAATCGCGGGCCACTTGCGGGGCGTGTTGGCGTCTTTTAATTGCGGGACCAGCGAGTGTCCTTCCAGATCCGGCTTGGGAGGCAGGTCACACAGCTCCAGCAGCGTAGGGTAAATGTCCAGCAGTTCGGCGGGTTTGCTGCAGACCGCGCCTTCAGTGATTCCCGGTCCGGCAAAAATCAGAGGCACGCGCGTAGAACGTTCCCATAATGTGTTTTTCCCGGTGATCAGTTTTTCCCCCAGATGCCAGCCATGATCCGACCAGATCACGATGATCGTATTCTCGGCTAGATTATTTTTTTCCAGCGCTTCCGTCACACGACCGACCTGGCTGTCGACAAAACTGGTACACGCCAGATAAGAGCGCACCAGATTTTTCCACTGGTTCGCTTCCTGTAGAAATTTCAAGCGCGGCTCGGGCAGTTTCCAATGCAGGTACCAGGAATAGCGGGGCGTATCATCTCGATCGGTTGCCAGAAAGGGAGGCAGTTGCAGGGTCTCTTCGGGATAGAGATCAAACCATTTTTGTGTCGCATAACAGGGAACATGCGGCAGGAAAAAACCGACTGAAAGAAAAAATGGTTCCTGCGGTTTTTTATTCAACTCCTCGACGGCCCAACTCGCGACGTTCCAGTCGCCTTTGTCTTCATCCTTGTGCGGAAAAGTGCCCCAGTCAACGAGCGGGTGCGGGTTCGGTGTTTCCACCAGTTTCTTTGGCGGCTTGGCGCCCACACCGGCCGGCGGGCCGAGTACGTTAAATTCCTTTTCATCTTTCTGCCGCCCGTAACCGCCATGATAAATTTTGCCGGTGCTCAATGTTTTATAGCCATGCTGTTCCAGATATTGAGGCAGCGTGACCAGATCTTTAAAGCGGTCGACCGTGCGGAACCAGGGAGCCAGGCCGTAGATACCGGTCGTCGAAGGGCGCAGCCCCGTCATCAGGCTGGTCCGCGAAGGATTGCACAAAGGGGACTGACAATGCGCGTTAGAGAACAGGGTGCCCCGCGCCGCCACCTTATCGATATAAGGCGTTTTGATTTGCGGGTGCCCTTTCAGACAGCCGATCCAGTCGTTCTGATCATCGATGGCGATAAACAGGATATTCGGCTTTTGTGCCGCCTGGACCAGCGAACCAGTCGTCCAGAGAACCAGGAGCATCAGCAGCCATCTCATCAGAAGTACCTTTCAATGAATCTACGAATCATCAACAAAAATTGCAGCTTTTCATCATAACCACACTCTTCAGGGAATGAAAACGCCTGATTTGCTTTGCTTTTGCAGATTTTGCTCAATCTCGAAATTTGGCTGGATAACATAAACGAATGTTGATATATTGGACGATATTCAGAGCAGACGATTTCCATTGGCTCAGGTAAAATCATGCTTTCTTTCTACGAACACAACGGTTTACACGGTCGACGCGAATTCCTCCGCGTAGGTGGTCTGGCGTTAGGCGGGCTGACGCTGCCCGGCTTACTGTCGGCAAAAGCACACGCCGCTGGATCGGGAACGCTGCTGAAAAACAAATCGGTCATCTTCCTGTTCATGCATGGCGGGCCGAGTCAGATTGAAACCTTCGATCCCAAAATGAACGCGCCTGCCGGCATCCGCAGTGTCACCGGCGAAGTCGCGACCAGAATTCCCGGCGTGACCTTTGGTGGCACCTTTCAAAAACTGGCGTCACTCGCCGATCGCATGTCCGTCGTGCGTTCCTATCGTACGGGGGACAGCCGCCACGATATCAAACCGATAGTTCACAAAGACACGCTCGATGCAAATCTCGGTGCGCTTTACTCGCGCGTCGTTGGCGCCAATCATCCTGAGAACGGCATGCCGACCAACGCGGTTCTGTTTCCGCAGGCCATCGATGACAAGATGATGCCCGCCATCACGAAGTTCGGTAAATTCGATTCGCACGGTTTAATGGGCAGTGCTTACGCACCGTTTGTCCCCGGTGCCGGCGGCGATATGCAGTCGAACATGACGCTGTCGATTCCTCAGAATCGCCTCGATGATCGCCGGCTGTTACTCTCAAACCTCGATCGCGCCCGCTGGGCGGCTGACAAAAGCGAAACGTTCGCCGCGAGTTCGCATCTGCAGCAGCAGGCCTTTGATGTGATTCTGGGCGGCGTTTCCGAAGCCTTTGATTTATCGAAAGAAGATCCCAGGGTGGTTGCGCGTTACGATACCGCAGCCCTCGTCAAACCGGAGCAGATCGACACGCGCTGGAGCAACTATAAACGATATATCGACAACGCGCAGTCGCTGGGCAAGCTGTTGTTGATGGCCCGTCGTCTCTGCGAAGCCGGTTGCGGTTTTGTGACGATCACCACGAACTTTGTATGGGACATGCACGCGGACAAAAATAACGCCGGCGTTGCGGAAGGCATGGACTACATGGGTGTCCCGTTCGATCATGCCGTCTCTGCCTTTATGGAAGATGTGCGAGACCGCGGGCTCAGTGATGATATTCTGCTGGTCTGTTCGGGAGAAATGGGCCGCACGCCGAAATTGAACAGTCGCGGCGGCCGCGATCACTGGGGCAATTTGTCGCCGCTGATGCTGACAGGGGGCGGCTTAAACATGGGCCAGGTCATCGGTCAGTCCACACGCCACGCCAGCGAACCGCAGACCGAACCCATCGAACGCAAAGACCTCGTCACCAGCATCATGCACACCCTGTTCGATCTCGGTGAACTCCGCATCACCCGCGGCGTCCCCAGCGAAATCATCCAGGTCGCCACCGCCGGCAAGGTGATTCCCGGCCTGTTTTGAAAAAGCACATCAGGCCGGGAAACCAAATTCGGAATGGTGTTCCATTACAGGCCGTGTTCAAGGGACTTCAGCAACCAGCACGTCATCGATCAGCGCCGTCCCGCCGGCGTTGCCTTCCGCGGGAATACCGATCCGCAATCGCAACGTGGATGTCCCTACAGGAACCTTGATCACGGTATGAATGGTTTCCCATTCATCCAGATCCTGTTTCAGTTTCCGCAGTTCCGAACGGGCAAACCCCAGCGGTTTCTTCCCCGATTCGTCCAGGCACTGCACCACCATCATGGGTAGTGACTGTAAACTTCTCGTCTGCACCCGGGCAGAGACTCGGTAGATTTTTCCCGCCTGAAATCCCTGCAAGTCCTGGTGCGCATTGTAGGCCACCCGCTGCTGAGGATGGTCGGCTGCCACCTTGATTGCAAGCACGCGCGAACCGCTTACCTGGGGTTCCAGCAAAGACTGGTAGCTGACCAGTTGGGACTGACCGGGGAGCGAGGTAAATAACCAACCGCTCGGTGTCGCGGAACGTTGATCGACCGTTTCAAAGTCCGCATTAACAACTTGAGGAGACTCTGACGTAGTGGCACACAATACGAACGCGAGTAAGACAACCATTCTTCAATCCTCCTTGAATTAAAAAAATTGCTTCAGAACGGTTTCCCATCTGGCAATAACTGTGCCACATCTCAGATATGTGAAATTGCGAAGTCTATAACAAATGAGGAGAAATGGTCTGCCGTGTGAGCAGGTTTGGTTTGTACAATTTGCCTGTAACTCTTACAGTCCGCTAATCCTCAACCACGATTTCCACGCCCGATAACAGCGTGCGTCCCTTGATCGGCGTCAGTTCGAGGTTCAAATCGGTCGTCGCCGGAATCCCTTTAAATTCGCGGACAATCGCACGGTTCGAGCCCGTGGCTGCTTTAACAACATCCAGTTCCTGCAGCACCGGTTGGCCTTGCAGGCTCACATCGAACACGCGCTCTCCTGGTTTTGTTTCGTCCGGCTCTAAAAAGTGCAGACGAATCGTATAGCGGCGTTCTTTCGTTTCAATGGGTGAGAGTGTGACGGTCAAAGCAGAAGCACCTTCGACGCCCGAGGCGGCCACCCACTTCTGGTCGCCCGCTGCGATGAATGCCGAATGTTTGTGGAAGTAACGCAGGTCCTTGCCATCAACCTTGATCGAAACGACGGGCGAGGAACCTCCCACACTGGGGTAGTCGAGCCAGAGAGTGCCGTTCTCCGACTGACGGTCGCCAGGCGCCCCCAGGTTGATGCCCAGTTTTTGCACCTGATCTGTCTTGGCATTCAACGCCAGTGCGCTGTAACTCCAGACTTCCGATTCGGGCACGTGGGTCAACGCTAAAGAGGTAAACAGTGAATAACCGCAACTGCAGCCGTGCGCCATGTTCGGCGAATTGAGCACGCCGTTCGCGGGAACCAGACTGTTGCGGCAGCCGGTGCGGAAGCCTTCCAGGCGGGAGGTATTCGTGCTGTCGATGTCGCAGAATCCGGCGGAGTCGGCGCGGAACGTCATCAGATGCGGGCTGGCGATCGCGTAGTTACAGTGGTGCCCCGACTTGGTGAATTCCCAGGGGATCGGTTTTCCCGTGATCGGGTTCGTGCGGAGAATCGGGTCGCCAGTTTCCAGATCATACGACATGCCGGGGCCGCGCTGATCGAGAATTCGATCGTTCCAGATGATGACCTTGTCCCACAGGGTTTCGGGGTGTCCGCGAAATCCCTGACCGGTGGAATATTTTTTCCAGAGTTCCGAACCATCTTTTCCACGGAACGCCGAGATGCCGTCGCGATTGGTAACGAGCATCACATCTTTCTGGTCGCTATACGATAACCAGGTTCCCACAACGTCAGTCTGATGTTCCCAGAGGAGTTTGCCGGTCTTGACGTCGATCGCTTTGATGTAGCGTTCGGCCAGTGCGTTGGGAATGTTGCCGCGGCGTTTCCAGTCGCCATAAAAATTTTCCAGTGCGCCATCAAACACATAGATCCGGTCTCCACTCAATGAGACGACGAGGAAACTCATCTGTGCCGGATGCCTCCAGATCACTTTCCCGGTATGACGGTTCAACGCCACCAGTTCCAAAGGAAGTAAGCCGTACTTTTCACCGATCTTTTTTGAAATCCGAAAGGCCGACGTCAACAGTAGGTCTTCATGAATACGGATGCGTCCCCAGCGGTCCTCGGGGTCAGGCAGTTTCATGACGGCCAGCGTTTTCCCCGTTGCCGGATCGAGCCGCACACACGTGTTCTGACTCGTGACGAGGTAGATACTGTCTTCGATGGCGATAAAATGATGGCCGACGAGTTTTCCGTCGTAACTTTGTCCGCGACGCCCCGGATTGTCTTCCGGCGTTTCTTCCAGAGGAATCATCCAGAGAATGCGTCCCGTGTAAACGTCGACCGCCGTTAATTTTCCGGGTCCCTGCAGAAACATGCGGCCTTCAATGACGGCCATGCTCGGACCCCAGTCGTGACGATTGTAAAACAGATCACCGTGACTGGCGGGACCGCCGAACCAGAGTACGCCGAGCGGCGCTTTGACGAGTTCGTCGCGTGACATTAAGGTATTGGAGGCATCGCCGTACTCGTGAGTCCAGTTCGCAGAGCCCGGCAACGCACCCACGCGTGACAGCACCGTGAAACCTTCGGCTTGTTTGAGAGAGGCGCGAGGCAGTTGCCTGTCTGCGACCGCCGCCGCTAACTGCTTATATTCTACGTCCGTCAGTTCCAGGCACGCTTTCCCGCCGTAAGGCCTCAACGATTTAAAGAGGGTTTCCCAACCTTTTGAGGTGAGTGATTCGCCGAACGCCGTCAAATCTTCCGACACAATCAGCTCGGCCATGTAGGCCGGCAGTTCGAATGTCAACGGGTTCCCCTGATGCACGACCACCCGCGTTCCATAAAGACCCGCGGCATCGAATTTCGCCCGCAGTGCTTCGACTTTTGTTTGATCCGGTTCCACAGCGATGAGTGTCAACTTGGATTGCTGGATTAACTCTTCCAGCAGACGCCCGCTGCCGGTCCCCAGCACGAGGCAATACCCGTTGCCTGGTTTTGTGGACTGCAATATTTTTTTTGTTTTGCTCGTCCAGTCATCTTGCTGTGCCGTCAGTGAGCGACTCTCTTCAGAAAACATTTGTGGCTCAGTTTCCTTGTTGCCGAAACAGAACAGACCCCCTTCTTGCGTCACAACCACCAGCGCGCCGTTGGCGGCGATCATCGTCGCAGGCGTGCCTTTGACGGTTTGAGTCCAGCTGACGGCAGCGCTTTTACCGTCTTCGGCGAGATCCAGCGCGAAAACCGTATCGGCCTGATGCCCGTACAAACGATTGCCGGCTTTCAGATCGAGCTGCACTGGATGCGTTTTGGTCCACGCTTCCAGTTCTGTCTGAGGGATCTCTGGTTTTTGAGGTGCCGGCTGGCTCCAGAGTTGGTTGAGTACCGTTTTAGTCACTTCCTTGCCGCGGCGGTCTGTTTCTTTCACGATCTTCAGCGTTTTGAGATCATAGGCGACAATGTTTCCCCCCTCGCCGAAATAAACCACATTGTCGGTCAGTACCGGATAACGGGCGGAGACCGCGTATTCCTGTTTGGCGTCCATCTGGAATGTCGAACCGCCGTGAAAAATGTATGGTCCGATGGAGGAAACGTGATAATTGGTCGCCCGGTTTCCATACTTATGTGTGATGAATTGATCGGTGTTGAGATCGAGACAGGCGGCGACCGAACGGCCGCAGGGAATCAACAGCCGATGATTGTTCTTGACGAGATAACCCTGCGGCGTGATATCCGTCAGCGTTTTGATTTCGTGTTGGGGAATGTTGAGTGCGGCGCCGGTCTCAGCATCCAGCGTGTAAAGAAACGTTCCTTCGAACGGCCAGACGCCGCACGTGAAATAAATCTTCCCATCAGAGAGGACGGCCCCGCCTCGGATTGGCCAGACCGAAGCCAGCCGTTCGTTCGCCAGGGCTTTCCGGTGATTGGGAGCCGCCTGAAATTTCCAGCGCAGACTGCCATCGTCTGAATTCAGGCAGTAAAAAAAACCGTCGTCGGCTGAGAAGTACACATTCTTACCGGAAACAAGGGGTGCGAAACGCACCGGGCCGTTCGCATGAAAGCGCCACTTTTGTTTGCCGCTGGAAAGATCAAAGGCAGTCACGCTATCGTTGCGGGAGGAGCCGACGAACAGGGTCTGCCCGGCGATCACTGGTTCATAGTGTGCGTCAAACTGAATCCGCGGATCTTCGGGCCAGGCCGGTTTGAGCGGTCCCAGTTCGCGAGACCATTGTAATTGCAACGCGTTCGGAAGCTGCTCGGTCGTTACCGCGGTCCGCTGCGCGTTATTCCGCCAGGTGGGCCAGTCGGCGGCGATCGCAGGCGAAGAGAAGCAGAGTCCACTCAACAAGCAGAACCAGATACAGTGAGCCAAACGCACAACTTGAGAAGACATCTACAAACTCCCTGGTGTGTACCATGTAATGCCTGACGGCAGATAACCAATCAGCAATCTCTTATCTATTAAACTAGCCGAGCACGCTGCGTTTTAACAGGTCGGTCTGCAAACTTAATCATAATTTCATCCGAGGCAGGATTTATTTCTGAGGCAGCTTTATCCTGTTGCTTCCAAAATAAACCTTGACTGGCATACTATGTCACGCATAGTATAGAGGCAGATGAGTCGTCCATTGGTTGAGTCTGTCGAAAGGAACTACCATGCGAGTCGAACGCGAACTGATGCGAGGCGCCGGTCCGGTGGCTGTATTGAAACTTCTGGAAGAAGGCGCCAAATACGGTTACGAACTCGTGGAAGCCCTGTCCGAACAGACGGGGGGCGTGCTCGATATGGGGCAATCGACGCTCTATCCTTTGCTCTACAATCTGCAGTCGCAGGGACTGATTCGACCGAGTTGGCAGGAGTCCGACAGCGGCCGCAAACGAAAATATTATTCGTTGACCGCGAAAGGCAAAAAACGACTCGCCAGTGATACGGCTCAGTGGCGCGCGGTGGCAACCGCGATGCAGAGTCTGGGAATTTTATCGAATGTGCCACCGAGGTTGAGAGGGGGTGAAGCATGAACGCAGACACCGCCTCTCAAAACAAGTGGAAGAAAATTCTGCACACGCCGGTTTCTCAACTGCTCCGCGGACGGATTACCGGACCTCAAGAACCCCTGGAACAGCTCGATACGAGCGTCTTACCTGACAGTCTGATTGAGGCCATCCGAAAAATCTCAGATCGTCTGGAAGGACGCCTGCGCTGGAGCGTTGCGCGACGTTTGGTCAAATCCTGCAGTAGCCTGTTGCGCGAAGGCTGTGCGGCAACACAGCTGGTCGAACAGTTGAGTGAGCCGGAAAGCATCGCCGCTTTGATTCGCACGACCCGCAGAACCGACTGGATTTTAAACGTCCCGTTACCCGCCCGCTTATGGCCCACGGTCGAACGGATTGTGATTCACGAACGGGTCAAAACACGCGCTGCCCGCCAGATGCTCAACCGTGTCTGTCAGACCCTGCAATGGCAGTTAGATGGTGGCCGCACGCCTGAAGCAATCGCCATTCAATGTGGTGATGCGGCTGCTTTGAGCGGCCTGGTTTACGAAACGCATTCGCTGGGAGAACTGCTCGAATATCGTCTGCCCGAACCAATAATGGCGGTCGTGCTGGATGTGGTGCGGCAATCCCGGCTCTGGCCGACAGAAAAACGGGATGTCGCCCGCGAACTCTGTTCCCACTTCGCCGATGGCATGGAGCAGGGGGAAAGCGAGGCAGCATTGATCGAGTCATTCGGCTCTCCGAAAACCACCGCGAAATTAATCCGCCGCGCGCGTCTCCGTAATCGTCCTTTCCACAGGCGCGCCCGCCGCCGCGCCTGGCAGGCACTGGGAATACTGCTGGTTCTCATACTGATTCCCTGGCTGATACTGGCAGTTCGATTCATGGCTGCGCAACCGACGCTCAAATTTGATGTACTTCAGGAACACGACAAACAGAGTCGTGCTGTTCCACGGCAGGAACGCGCCTGGCCCCTCTATTTACAGGGACTGGAAAAACTGAAAGATAATCAGGATTTTAAAACATTTCAGAGGTATGATCCGGCGAAAGAAACGATCAGCGAGCATTGGCCGGAAGCGAAAGAATTTTACAATCAACATCCCCGGGAACTGGAATACTTTCTGAAGGCAGCAAAGCAACCTCAGCTCGGATTTATCTATCGTCCTCTGGCGAATGATCTGGGGAAATATCGGGAGTTGAATCGACCCTATGAAGGTAATCCCGCAACGCGTCGACACGCGAATTTGAGCATTACTCTGCCCCATCTGCAGGACCTGGCGCATTATGTCTCGCCGTTTCTTCGCGGGGCAAGTCTCCTGGCCGCCGAGCAGGGCGATGGAGAAAAATGCTTCCAGCTGATGCAGGCGCGAATTGCGGTGTCAGATCATATCAGTCAGGTGATTGACTGTCCGATTACCTATCTTGTTTTTAATGCAAAGACCACGCAGATCGCTCAGGATCTGGAACGTTTTGTAGAGCAGCAATCGCACTTGTTCACCGACAATCAATTGACAACACTGTTTGATCAGCTGAAAAAAACACAGGACCAATCCATCGAATACGAT
>NZ_CALFPF010000768.1 GCF_937919775.1 uncultured Gimesia sp. | reverse complement strand
TGACGAGAAAGAGAAAGACAAGGATAAGGACGATGACTATTACCAGATGATGAAACTGTTCGCTGATACCTATGAGCAGATTGAGCGAAACTATGTGAAAGACATTGACCGGCGAGTCTTGCTCGAAGCAGCCATTCGCGGCATGGTACAAGAACTGGATCAATACTCCAACTACATCAGTCCCGATGATCTTTCCCGCTTCAATCAGGTTGTCGAGCAGGAATTCGGGGGAATCGGGATTCAGGTTCACATTGATGAAAACAACGGGCGGCTGACCGTGATGACACCGCTGCCGGGTACTCCCGCATACAAAGCAGGCATCCAGGCAGGGGATATCATTGACCAGATAGAAGGCAAAACCACAAAAGGCTTCACCCTCCCACAGGCCATCCAGATTCTGAAAGGGCGTTCCGGTGAGAAAGTCAGTATGTCCGTGATTCACAAGGGAACGGAGAAAGTTATCCCTTTAACGATCACCCGTGAAATCATCCATGTTGCCACGGTACTGGGAGATACTTACAAAGCAGACGACGCCTGGGACTTCATGCTGAATAAGAAAGACAAAATCGGCTATATTCGACTGACTCACTTCAGCCGACACAGTGCGGAAGAATTGCACGCGGCGATTGATGATCTGATCAAACAGGGAATGAAAGGTCTGGTTCTGGATCTGCGATTCAATCCCGGCGGTTTACTGTCTCAGGCCACCGAAATTTCGGATATGTTCATCGAATCAGGAAAAATCGTCAGTACTGAAGGTCGCAACAGTCGCAATCGAAAATGGGAAGCAACCAAAGAAGGCACCTATTCCGGTTTTCCGATGGCGATTCTGGTGAATCGCTACTCAGCTTCTGCCAGTGAAATCGTCTCCGCCTGCCTGCAGGATCATAAACGAGCCGTTATCGTAGGCGAACGAACCTGGGGTAAAGGCAGCGTGCAGAATGTGATTGAACTGGAAGAAGGCGACAGTGCATTAAAACTGACCACCGCCAGTTACCATCGCCCCAGCGGTAAAAATATCCACCGTTTCCCGGGCGCCAAAGACTCTGATGTCTGGGGCGTGACACCCGATGAAAACTACCAGCTGCGTCTGAATGACGAAGAACTGGAAGCACTGGGTGAATACCGTCGCAAACGGGATATTCTGGACCATAGCGCCAAATTGGATGAGGAATTTAAAGACAAGCAACTTGAACTGGCTTTGAAATATTTAGAAACCGCCCTGAGCGAAAAAGCGAAGCCGGCGCCAAAAGACGATGCCAAGCAACCGGAAAAAAAACCAGCTCCTAAAGAGGCGGAACCGGCTAAAAAAGCAGCCGCTCTTCCGCAACCAGACAGAGCCAGACTTGTCATTCAAACAACTTAATGAATTCAAACGGCTGAAATAAAATCAGCCTACTCTCAGAGCAAAGCGACTTTCGGAGACCGTTTCATCCGAAGGTCGCTTTTCATTTTTACTTTCAACGTATTATCCATGAACCAACCTGAAGAATACCTGCTGGCGATTGAGTCTTCGTGTGACGAAACAGCGGCAGCCGTTATCACCCGCGACATGCGGATTCTCTCGAATATCGTCTCCTCACAAGTTGATCTGCACGAAAAATTTGGCGGTGTCGTTCCCGAGATTGCCTCGCGGGCGCACCTGGAACGAATTCTGCCAGTGATTGATGACGCCTTAAAAGAAGCCGGCGTCTCATTAAAACAATTGACTGCTATCGCGGTAGCAACAGAGCCCGGTCTGGTAGGATCGCTGCTGATTGGTTTAACCGCAGCCAAAACCTTGGCGATGACACTCGATCTGCCTCTGATTGCCGTCAATCATATCGAAGGGCATCTGTTTGCCTGTCAAATGCAGGAAACACATCCGATTTTCCCGGCGATTGGGCTGGTCGTAAGTGGCGGTCATACCAATTTATATCACTGTTCCGAATCCTTCGAGTTTGATTTGATCGGCGCCACCATCGACGATGCCGCCGGTGAAGCATTCGACAAAGTTGCTAAAATCCTGGGGCTCGCTTATCCCGGAGGTCCTGCCATCCAGAAAGCCGCGTTACAGGGAAACCCGAAAGCCTTTCCCTTTCCCCGGACGTTTTTGAAAGACCCCGAACTCCGTTTCAGTTTCAGCGGTTTGAAAACAGCAGTTCTCTATAAAGCGCTGGGAAACCCCGGTGCGAAAAAACAGCCGCCGGCACTTACCGAAGATCGAATCGCCGATCTTGCCGCCAGCTTTCAGGAGACGGTCGTTGATGTGCTCGTCGGAAAATGCCAGCAGGCACTCCAAAAGTACAATTATTCCACGCTCTGTGTCGGCGGAGGTGTGGCAGCGAATGCGCTGCTGCGCGAACGACTGACGAACATGGCGCGTCAAGCCGGCATTCATCTCAGCATCGCCCCTCCCGATTTATGCACGGACAATGCCGCCATGGCAGCCATCGCCTGGCATCATCTGGATCAGGGCCGAATCGCGGCACTCGATCTGGATGTGACGCCGGGCCTCGTCCGCTGACAAGTTTCAGAAAGCTCACTAAGGCTGAAGAAAGCTGAACGTAAAGACTTCGGTTACATTGGTAAATTGCGGGGAGAGTGACAGCCTGACATACCTGCGGTCCGGCGATACCAGAGCCGATCCCGACAGACTGATGCCTTCCGGAATCACGGTCACGACAGGTTGGTTGGCAATGCCGCCGATATTTTGAGATCCGGTAACGACAGGCACCTGCTGTCCCGATGTAATTCCCGCTCCCACCTGTCGTGAAACTCGAAAGCTTTTCAAGGAAGCCCTTTCTGTTTTCGAAAGCGGGCGGGCAGCATAAAGCAGATTCCGTGCGGGAAGCTGACTTGTTTTCTGAGAATTTTCCGGCTGCTGTGGCACTCCGGATTTCTGACTGCGACGGCCTTTCGCTAGATCAATGCGAATCACCTGATCCTCTTTCGTTAAAGGGACCACCATTGACTCCACTTCGGGACGTTCTGAGCCCAGATACCGCGTCACTTTCAATCTGGCACGCTGTCCGACAATGTTTCCTGAAACATAACGCACACGAACAACGTAAGTTCCCGGAAAACCGTAGGCACATACATACTCTTCGTGACAGTTTTCCTGTTTGGGGCCATACCCGTCATTCAGCAAAACCCCGCCCCCTGCTGTCAGCGGTGCTTCAAACGAGCAGACAGTCCCTTTGGGCTCTTCCACGATCAGATCCAAATCGCCATCCCCATTCCAGGTCAGTTCCAGCTTCAGGTCTCGTTTTAAGGCCTGTTGCCTGACTGAATGCACCCGTCCGGCTTCTGCATTTCGTCCTGACGTTTTGAACGACTGTTCCAGTTCGGCCAACGCATTCAATGCCTTTTCGTGCCATTTCTGATGATCGCTTACCCAGACGTGCGTTAAAATGCCTGTTGCTGCCCACTGGATGGCCTCTGCATCTTTCAGTTTCTCAGCAAGTCGTAACCCCATGATATAAGGCTCCGGCCGGTCAGGCTGCAATTTCGCTGCCTGCTGATACAGTTTGAGTGCCTGCTCTTCAGCATTAAACCGGGAGAGATAAGCTGCTGAATAAACCATGCTGGGAACATCCGTCGCAGAAAAATCAATGCGCGAGAGCAGAACACGTTGAATCTCCTGCGGGGGACTTCCGACGATTTCCATCGACAAGGCCAGCACATCATACATCCAGGGTTGTGACTGATTATGAATCAAGGCAGCATTGATGGCGGCGATCACGTGTTCGTGTTTGCCTGCCTGATGCAGATTAAAAATCAAATCATTCACGAGCGCCGGCGCTGGTTTTCGCTTGGAAAAATAGTCGTTCCAGAACGCAGCCGGATCTTTAACGTTAGCGATTAACGGTAGCTTGACCTCATCCTTTTTTTCTGGCGGCGTTTTAACAGAAACGGAGCCTTTCTTTTCAGAGGGGCTCCGTACTGTTAAATTGGATTGTCCAGGGGTCTCAGGCGACGTCGATTTCCCGTCTACTTCACGCTTTCCGGTTTTTTTTTGAGTTGTTCAATCGTGCGGTTATCAAATTGAAACGGATTGTCCTCAACCTGAAATTGTGCCTGGGACGGTTTAGAATCAGCCTGACTTAAGATTCCGTCCAGAATGGCTTTCATTTCCGGATCGTCAATCGGCTTCACTTCTGCTTTGGCAGCATTGCCTTGTGCTTTTTTCGCAGGTTGTTTCTGTCCTTTTGGGGCATTGGCTCCATTCATCAGCAGCAGTTCCGGTGCGATATTGAAAAACCCTTGACCACCACCGCCACCACCTTGACCACCGCCGCCGAAGCCACCACCGCCGCCGCCAAGACCGCCGCCCTGACCACCCTGGCCACCCTGCTGGCCGCCAAAGCCACCCTGGCTGCTACCAACAGATGACTGTTGAGTTGAAACCGAAATGACAAGGTCGGCTACAGGGTAAACGCGCGTCGCATAGATTTCGTCTGCTTTCACAATCGTCGTGATTTTCATCACTTCATCTTCAATGACATAAGTCAACCCGATCGGCTTCAAAATGATATTCATCGCACTTTTCAATTTGATGCCGCTTAAGGCAACGTTGACAGGTTCATCGACGGTCAAACCTTCCTCACCCAGATCATTGGAGTTGATCAGAATCGTGATATTATGCAACTCGGCAAAGTAGGTCATTACTTCGGAGAGCGGGATATCCGGGAAGTTCGCTTCTGTTTCTTTTTGCAGTTCTTCAAAAATCCGTTGTTCCGCAGGACTGTTGCGGTGCAGGTCAACGGCAGCCCATTTCTTGCGACGCTCTGTCAGAGCGGTCCAGACTGGTGCTGCTGGCCAGCGTATGGGAGGTTCATCAGGAAACGGTACATGCGACAGTTCAACCTGATAGAGTGTCTCGAGGAACCGGTCAGCCCGCAAAGAACGCATGCGGAATACCTTTTCCAACTGTCCGGCTGCTTCTGATGTGAACAGAGCGGCGGTCGCCGGCCCATTACCGGGTTCCATATCCACGGCAACACGCGAAACGGCTTCTGCCTCTTCGTAGGCGTCAGTGTTACCATGCTTACCATCCTGAATCAATGAACGGACACGGTCGATCAACTGTTCCAGTTTTTCGTCTTCCAGAAGAATTTTGTCGACCAGACGTTTTTGTTGTTCCAATTGAGCCAGTTGCTGCTGCTGACGAATCCGCCTTGTTTCAGCAACTTCCATCTGGCTGCGTACATCTACCATCATGTTATTCAGACGGCTTTCCAGTTGCTGCCGAAGATCGATATCGACATCCGAAGTCGATTTCACAAAGTTCAGCGTCCGCTTTAATAAGCCAAGTGCACCATCCGGATTTTCCGCAGTAATGGATCGGGCTTCTTCAATGGCATTGGAAACTTCGATTTTCATCTGGGCTCCCTTAATCTGCCTTAACTGTTCGACTTTACTGATGGCATCATCAATGGGAGGTTTTGCATCAGCTTTAGCTTCCGGCGGAGTTTTAGTCTCGGCGTCAGCTTCTGGCTGTTTGGTATCTGCCTGTGCCAACTGATCCTGTTTGAATCGTTCTGACAGTTTCAGAAGTGAGTTACCACGGGTATTACCGGGATCAAGCTGCTGGAGTAAATTACCAAATTTGGCAGCCTGTTCAAAATTTCCACTTCGAATGGCTTGTGTGCCTGCGAATTCCAGTTGCGCCATATTTTCTTCATGGGCGGTGCGTGCCAGATTCATCATTCGCTGACCGGCAAATGCGATTCCTAACTCCTGTCCCGGCTGATAATTCACCCAGGGAACTGCCAGAAAACTGTTGACTGCCTGCGAGACGGGAACATTAAACTTCCAGATCGCATTTAACTGCTTGCTGCTCAACTCAACGGACAGGCGGCCAGAGAGTTCGCCTTTGGCAAGATAAACCGTTTCACGATCAGTGCGAACCGGCAAAGCCTGTGGTGTATTCAGTTCCAATGCTTTATCTGAGATCTGAATCGATTCCGGAAAGAAAACCGGAGCCTGTACCGCTTTGGCCAGTTCCTTGCCTACGATCGCCGGAAGATCTTTCTTCCCTTCCGCCTGATCGGTGAGAACGACACCACCGGTGTAAACTCCCAATACCCCCAACAGTTGTAAATCTTTTTGTGGTCCGACAGCATAGCTGTGAACGGGAACATGCTGTTTTGCCAATTGACGCGTGAGTTCAGCCATTTCCGGAAGCGAAATCAATTGGGCAGCACTCATCCCATCGCCAATATAGATCATCGACTGAACCGGCTGATTCTGCAGACCCTGCATGGCTGTTTTTACAGCCTGAGCAAGATTGGTTGCCCCTAGTGGAGCGCGTGCAGCTAAAGAGGCAACAGCGAGTTTGGCCTGACGGCTTTGAGGTGTTACAAATTCATTCACAAATGGCGTGCATTGTACATCGACGGCATAGATGGCAATCGTGGAATCGTTGGGCAACTCACTCAGTAAAGACTTCAGAACATCCAGAGCCTGCGTGCGGTGCTCTCCCACCTGGCTGGCAGAGGTATCAAATAGAATCGCAATCTGCTTACCGGAATGCACATCAGCCGGCAACCGATCTGCTTTGAACTGCAGAGCAAAATAATGCTCGCCGTCACTGTTCTGGTAACTGAGGATCTGGCCAATGTTTGATATTTCTGGAATTTTGTTCTCAGCATAACTTTCCGTGGAGCACAACAAAATTGCCGATGCTGCCCACGCAAACATTGATATTCCAAACCTGCATACTGACATGATTTCTCTCCCGAGTAACTTTAGGCAAGAATGCTCTAACTCAAACCAAGATGGGCGATTGCCAAATTGCGCATTCTCCTCAATTGTGCATTGTATATTCAATCTCGGACACCATTGAAGGAAATTCCCCCGATTTTCTCTTAATTCTCCAAATTTGGTGCGAGTTGGAAAGCGATTGTCGGCACGGACTGAAGGATCCGCGTAATTTATAGTCCGATTATGGGGAAATTGAGGATCAAGGCTCACTTAGCGAAATCTTCGATTTCGAGAACCTGTTCTATTGAAACGGGCCAGGAAATATTCATTCGTCCACATTAAATCAACAATTCTGCGGTGCATCCTCAGCCAGCTTGTCCGCATTAGGTCGATTCTCCTCATTAACTCCCCGCTGATTTGACGATCTTTAACAGTGACTCCCCGCACTTCCTCAGCCATCAAAGCCTGTGATTAATGGAATCAATGTCGACATACGAACGATTCCGCAAATCAATGTTCGCTAATATTTCCGGCACTGACTCTACGTATGTTATATCGACTGTTCTTCAATAAACTAACAGTGATTTTGACCGCGCTGGCAACACTGCTCATCGTGTTGGGGATTCAATTCTCACGGATCGGCTTGACCGGGCACTTGAAAACAGGTCGCGCTCATTCGGGTGAAATCACCATATCCAACCATGTGGTATCTGTTTCTCCGCCCATAAACTGGAACCAGCCTGTCAACATTATCGCCACTGGCAAGAACCCAGACTTCCCGCTGACGCTTGCAGGTGACGACGAGTATGTGTTGATTATCAATAACCTGGAACGAATACCTCAACAATCGAGAACTGTTACTCTTTCAGCGCAGTTAAATACCAGTGCCTCACCTCCCTCAGGCTGCTTCTTTCAAAATACCGCCACCGCCCCTCAAACGACGGCCACACACAGGCAGTCTGAGGTCTCACCGTCTGCGGACTCCCAGATCCATCAAGAACCGGCAGCTTCACCGGAATCGCAATCAGAGTCGGCAGACAGCGAACGCTCATTCTTTTTATTCGTAACAGACGGCAATCTCTCCGACAAAAATCAATATACCCGTATCAAAGGACGACTGATTCAACAAAGTCCCCGCGTGGCCATTTACCTGGATGACCAACAGAAGCAGGAAGAACTGGCAGCCGGGCTTGTTGCCGAAATTATCGAGATCATGGAACAGCGCGTTCTGGACCAGATCACCAGTCAATGCGGTCCGATCTGGGATATTGATGACAGTGAGCGATTTACCATTCTCCTCTCCCCCTGGTTAGATAAGCTGCAGGGCGGCAAAACGTCAATCAATGGTTTTGTACGTCCCAGCGATTTCCGGGAGTCTGTTTCCGAACCGTTCAGCAACCACTGCGACATGCTGTATCTGAATTCCAAGCTAAAACCGGGTCAGGAACTGCTTGATCTACTCAGTCATGAAGTCACACACGCTGCCATTTCCAGCATTCGCGCGTTTCAATCCGACTCACATACCGGGCCGTTGCCCGATGAGGAAGACTGGTTAAATGAAGGCATTGCTCACATTATGGAACCCGGTTTTACGAACCGTGATTACCGCATCAGTGAGTTTTATCGCAGTCCCGAATCCTATCCGCTGGTCGTCCCCGACTACTATCGCGCCCAGCTCTGGCGAAATCATGGATGCCGGGGCGCCGTCAATCTGTTTCTGGACTGGTGCAATCAGATCGAACCCGCTCACCGTTTCACTTATCGTTTTACAAAACATCCTTTAACCGGCATCAAAAAAATAGAACAGCTCACGTCGTATCGTTTTTCAGAACTGTTCCGGCAATGGTCACTGCATCTTGCCAGACAAGCTTTAAATGTCAATACTTCAGAAAAAAACACGTCCCCTCCAGCTGAAATGCAGTGTGGAAAATTTCTGGTAGCCGGCCCCGCTCTGCGAACCTGGAACCTCATTCAAGATCACTCGACTTCGCTGAAAATCTCATCGACGGCTTCCAGTTTTCTACGTCTCAAAACAGATGA
>NZ_CALFPF010000767.1 GCF_937919775.1 uncultured Gimesia sp. | reverse complement strand
CCATTGAAATGGTCTTGTTGGTCTCGCCAGTCAAGTCTTGCAAACCGACTTCTGCAGCAGCGTATGTGGTGACACCAGTATCCGTATTCAGCAGCAATGTTCCTTTGGGGTACTTTAATTGAAAGGCTTCTTTGCCGGGATTTTGATCAATGACGAGGTTTGTTAAAGTGTAATCCATTCTGGTGCCAGGGCTGCGGTCTTGCGGGTTCACTCCATACCAGGATCCTTTGCGAGGAAACCAGAATTTCCCCCGCTTCGCCGTGAACTGTTCATACTCAATGTCTTTATAAGTCGAGAGCAAGCCATGCTCATCTCGAACTTCCATTTCGATAGGACGGTAACCATAATTCGAATCTAAAGTCAGCTTGATGCGAACTCCCACTGCTAACGGATCATCTCCTTCGACAACAAGCAAATTATTCTTTTGCTCAAGAACTTTGACGTGCGCCGATTCCATCTGTAAAAATTCAGCCACACTCACTGGTTGCCCTAACTCCAACCCGGTGACAAAGAGACCGAATATTTTTGGCGAATAGGTAATGTTGAGAAATGAAGAAATTTGATGCCCAAACCCGGCGCTTCCCTGTTGCTGAGAATCGTAGGTCATATAGTGTTCCCCGTTAAAACTGGCTTCTTCAGTCCAGGGACTTTCAGGACGAGCGCGAAGAATTCTTTCCCAGCCTGATTGTGTGACTGACCAGCGGAGCAGCAGTGATTCATACCATTTCCATTTTCCTTTGCCATCAGGAACCCAGTCTTCACAACGATATTCGACAGAAAGGTCATCCCATGCCTGATTTTGCTGCTGCAGTTCGGACGCTGCTTTGATCAGCAGGTCACGGTCCGCTTCTGCTCCCTCGGCGAGGGAAAAGAGGCTGAAAAGAAATAAACAGAACATTATGCGGGGAACGGAAATGCGTTTCATGAATCATTCATTTCTGTGACAGGGAGTCGCGATTAACCTCCTACAGGAGGACATGCTTTATCGCTGTTACACTGGCTGATGACGGTGCAAGAATGAGTGCCTGCGCCGCCAGAACTTTTGCACCAGTAGTATGTTCCTAAAACGGGCAGATAAGCCTTTTTACAAACCCCCGTTTTAGGCATGCCGCAAGTTGAAGCAGTCGCAGGAGCAACACATTCCCGTCTAGGTCGTGTTTCTTACTTATAAATGTGGAACAACCGGGGCTAACGCCCTTCGGCTAATAAGTCATTCCGGCAAAGTATCTGAAAACAAGATCAGCCGCACGGCGTTAGCCGCGGTTAAAACCGACCTGGGTTAGATTGCGGTCCTGGGAATCACATTCAAAACCAATCAATAAACACGACCTGGTCCAAAAGCACATCAGTACACACCTTCATGATATCATCGGGAAACTACCTGTCAATTTTTTCTATGCAGCAGTGCGCATTTGTAAATACCGGCCAGAAAACGTAGCGCCTGTCGGACAAGTATTTAGACCGGACACAGGGTAGTGATGCTATTGATTCATAATGTGTTTGCGACAGGTGCCGGATCTTCATCTGCGGCGTGTGGGTGATATCGGGTAATATCTTCCGATCGAATCTTCCGAGCGTGTGATTTATCGCCCGGGTGGCGACTCTGTTTTGCGGTCGCCTGGTCTGTTTTGTTTGATTGTCTGTTTTGTTTGATTGTCAGGGAAGGGAATCTGCATGTGCTGTTCGGTTTTTGTGTCGAGGAATTCCTGGTCCGGCGGAGGAAAGCCGTGTTCTTTCAACAGCAGCCATTGTTGCGAAGGGCGGGGGACGGTCAAGCCGGGTTTACGCTTAATTAAGGACCGGGAAGGGCAGTTTATTCACTTTTCTGTCACTTTTGGTGTCAAACTGAGTGCCAGACAGCGTCCCAAAACAGGTGATCACGCAACACTCAAAGGGGCCGCGTATTTCACAGACTCTATAAAACCAGTGCTTTTGATAGTGATAAAAACCACATACGTAACGCTATGCACCATGCGGAAATTTATTCCACGCGCGCGACGCATGTCACGCAGTGTCGTCGGTGGCGGGTTGGTGTCAAGTTGAAAATGATCGCTGAAAATCGGGAAGGAGTTTTCTTTTGAGTACTATCTGGAACATGGAACGCTGGTGTGAAGCTGCAGTCAGCTTGCATCGGGTATCACGGTCGGCTCGCATTTCGCGGCTCCGCATTCTCAACAGACTGCAAACGTTACTCTGGAGCGCAGCGTTTTTACTCGACCACCGCGCCGAGTTCGCGCAGGAGTTCGAACGTGAACAGGCCGGTATTGTGGCCGTCGCTGAAGGTGATGCGGTAGGCGTAATTGCCCGCCAGACTCATCTTTTCGACTTTGATCGGCTGGAGTTCAATCGGGGAAAGCACGGTGAGTTTCATGGGATCGGCGGCTTCCCCGGTCGTTTTGTGACGACAGGCGGCACAAGGGCAGGCCTTGCGCAATTCCGAAAACAGGTAGCGGCGTTGCTGGCCATCATTCCAGCCGATGAGCACGGCGGTGTCGTCGACGAGTTTCAGTTCTGTGGGGTAGAGGTCCATGCGACAGTTATTTCTTAATCATATTGAGCGGCACTATCAAATCATGCAGCCTGTTTATCTGTTTACGGTTTCCGTTTTGCTGGAGAGAGGGGTGGCTCGTGACTTGAAACTGACTTTTCCGACCTTACCACCTCAAACTGAGCCTACGGTAGCGTTCTTGAGAGAAAGAAGCAAACCGATCATTGAAAGCGGTTGATTTTAAACACTGAGCGGAAAGTAACAAATTTTGATTAATTTGCTTGTACAATTTGGCCGTACTGTTCACAATGAACACTTCTCCGTTTCGCTGTGGATAAACATCAAGATGCTGACATACGTCTATGTCAGTTGAGTATCGATATCAATTTTCAAAGTGGCGCTATGAAGATTTTCCTGTCTCAAATCTTGTTTTTGCCGGGTTTGCTCTGCGTTTCCGTGCTAGATGCTACGGAGCCTGACTCAAATCGTGCCTGCCCTCAGAACAGGCAGACAGCCGCAGAAACATCTGCCGTTGATGAAAAAAATACACAGCCTCAAGACAAGCCTTTCAAGCCGGGAGAAGTTGCGCCTCAATTCTGGGGGCATACCGCTGGAGGTGAAGTTTACGACTACGGTAAATCATTCAAGGGAAAAACCATTCTGCTGATCTTCTGGTCTATGAAAGATCCGGACAATGAAAAACTGAATCAGAAACTGAGGCAGATTCGAAACCAGTTTCTTCAGAATAAAAATCTGATCATGGTCAGCCAGTGCGTCGATCAGGACTTTGCTCAATGGATGC
>NZ_CALFPF010000766.1 GCF_937919775.1 uncultured Gimesia sp. | reverse complement strand
AGAACAAAGTCTATCTATTTCACTGCAATGATAGTTCTATCGGTATCGAATGCCTGTCTCTAAAGGACGGTAGTAGAATGTTTTCATTCAACTCAAGATTACCGGAATAAAGAGGGAAAACTCAGTCTTCGTCATCAAAATCCTGGACATCGTTCGCTTCGTGCATTTCGAGTTGGCCCATTTTGCGGTAGAGGTTCGAACGATGCAGTCCCAGGCATTTCGCGGTTTCGCTCATGTTGCCCCCCACGCGTTTGATCGTGCGGCGAATGTATTCCTGCTGGAAGCGGCGGGAGGCCTCTTTCAAACTCAAATCAGCCGACATGTCGACCACTGAATCGCGGGACGGACTTAAGATAAACGCGAGGTCTTCCACCTCGACCCGATCGCCGGCACACAGGAACGCGACGCGTTCCATCAGATTCCGCAGCTCACGAACATTGCCGGGCCAGAGATGTGCCTGCAGACGTTTTTTGGCCTCTGCAGAAATTTTCAACACGCGACGGTTGGCCTGTCCGCAAAACTGGGTCAGAAAAAACTCCGCCAGTAACAGCACATCTTCCGGGCGATCACGTAACGGGGGCAGATCGAGCGTGACGACACTCAACCGATAATACAGATCCTCACGGAATTTTTTGTCTCGTACCGCTTCGGCCAGCTTGGCATTCGTCGCCGCCACCACGCGGACGTTAATCGGAATACTCTCCGAGCCCCCCACGCGGGTAATCACTTTCTGTTCCAGCACGCGCAACAGTTTTGCCTGTCCACCCGGACTCATATCGCCGATTTCATCGAGGAACAGTGTGCCCCCTTCGGCCAGTTCAAACTTGCCGGCCCGTGTTTCGCGGGCATCGGTAAACGCCCCTTTTTCGTGGCCGAACAGTTCGCTTTCGAGCAGGGTTTCCGCCAATGCGGCACAGTTGACGGCGATGAACGGGGTATTGGCCCGCGGTCCCTGATAATGCAGCGACTGGCTGACGACTTCTTTCCCCGTCCCGCTTTCGCCGAGAATCAACACCGGCAAATCAGTGCCTGCCAGCCGTTCGATAGTGGAACGCAAAGCGGCGATAGCGGAACTCTTGCCGATAATCTGGACTCTCTGCTTGGCTTGTTCGGTCAGTTGATCGCGGCTGCGGGAAAGCTGTTCGAGTTCGCGTGTGTTTTCCAGAGCCGTCGCTGCCTGCACGCCCAGCTCTGCCAGACTTTGGGCATCGTCGTCGTCAAAATCCGACTTCCCTTTTTCCTTATTCATCACTTCGAACGCGCCGATCAATTCGCCGGCGTTATTCTTCAAAGGCACGCACAGCAGATTATGAGTCTTGAAACCGCTCGATTTATCGACGCTCGGATCGAAGCGCTCATCGTTGTAGGCATCATCCACGCGAATCACCTGGCCGCTGTGAATCACATCTCCCACGATCCCGACGTTATCGGGCAGTCGCAGTGTGTTCCCTTCCACGCCCAGCGCGGGACAGGCTACGACCTGCTTGTGTTCCCGATCCCAGATAAAAATACTCGACCGTTCACAATCCAGCAGACGTGTTGCCTCTTTCGCAATCAGTTCCAGCAGCGGTTGTGTTTCCCGGGCCGTCGAAAAACTGGATGCAATGTGCAATGTGGTCTGCAGGCGATTAATACGGCGCAGATTCTTTTCCCGCTTTTCGACGATCGACAGCGCATAACCCAGCACGCGCGCCACCACGATCAGATCGCTGAGTGAAGCAGCCGTCAGGTCACGGCCTCCGACAAGCAGAATCGTACTGGGGCGGACATCGCCCAATGGCGCCGCCATGAAGGACCAGTCGGCCCGTTTTTCATCGGCGCACATTCCGCCGGCATCGCGATCCAGAGCTTCATCACACAACGCAGCCGGAAAACCTCCCACGGTATTGCGGCCGAATTCAAACAGGGTTTCCCACCCCGGAGTTCGTTCGATCAGCGTGCACCACTGACACGAGAGTTCCGTCGCCAACTGCGGAAGAAACTGTCTGAGATAGTCACTCGCCCGCTGCTGCTGACTCGCTTCTTCCAGCAGCCGATCGCACATCTGAATCAGAGAAGCCTCTGCATCGAAGCGGGAAAATAAAGGAAGCCGTTTCCAGTCCAACCAATCCACTGTCTCTGCCTTACTCACGAATCACTCCCTTATTATGAATCAAAAGAGCCCTGTCCCGACTGAACGCCACAGATTTCTGTCATCCATTCGCTTTTACTTCTCGTCGGAATGATAACAGACAAAAGGCAACGCGTCATCCAAGTGTGGACTTCATTTGGCAATTTTAGCTTCCTTTTGATGAACCAACTCTTCAAACTACGGAACCCGCAAACTTTTCCAGGCTGCGGGTTGTTCTAAATGCTTGACAGACCCCGTATTTCGATTTTGGAAATGTATCCATGCGAACAGAGTCTGCTCCGCCCTGTTGATCCCCTTCGAGAGATTTACGGTTCCCTTGTATTTAAGAAACTTCCTTATACTGTCACTTCCGGCGGCGGGCTGTTAATGTATTGGATAAAGAGAGTTGCAAGTCGTACTTTTGCGCTTGCGTTGATCCTGCCGACTCCATTCATGAAATCAAGAGCACGAACATGTTTTGCCTCAATGTCGTCCTTACATTGAAAGATCCCTCCGACGCGGAAGAAATTCAGGGACTGTTGACGGAAGCCTGCCGGTTATCCCGCACAGAACCGGGGTGCCTGCGGTTTGACGTTTATCAATCCGAAGGGGACCAGCCCACCTTTGTGCTGGTGGAACATTGGGCGAGTGAAGATGCCTGGAAGACCCATCGCGAAGCAAAAGCGTACTGTGAAATCTACCAGCCACAGATCCTGCCGCGTGTTGAACGTGTGCCCTATCGAGTGAAACTGCTGCTGGAATAACCGGCCTGCTTTGATTATCTGAACCACGTGAATGAGACCCAGGTCTGTAAACCATCCCATTCCGCTTCTCAAACCATTGATATTGAAAACACTACAGAGGAAAAACGTCGATGTCATCCGATTCTAAACCGATTCTGAACCGTTACAGTTCCCGCATCACTCAGCCCCGTTCACAAGGGGCCTCGCAGGCGATGCTGTATGCCACCGGCATGACCGAAGAAGATATGAACAAGGCCCAGGTGGGAATTTCCAGCGTCTGGTACGAAGGCAACTCCTGCAACATGCACCTCAACAAACTGGCTGCCAAAGTCAAAGAGGGAGTGCAAGCCGCCGGTCTGGTGGGACTGCGATTCAACACGATTGGTGTGAGCGACGGAATTTCCATGGGCACCGACGGCATGTCGTACTCGCTGCAATCGCGTGATCTGATCGCCGACAGTATTGAAACCGTCACCTGTGCCCAGTGGTACGATGCCAACATCTCGCTGCCCGGCTGTGACAAAAACATGCCCGGCTGTCTGATCGCCATGGGGCGCTTCAACCGTCCGTCCATCATGGTCTACGGGGGAACGATTGCTCCCGGCTGCTTGAATAACGAGAAGCTGGATATTGTTTCCGCGTTTCAGTCTTATGGAGAATATCTGGCTGGTACGATCACCGATGAAACCCGCAAACAGATCGTGCAGAAAAGCTGTCCGGGCGCCGGTGCCTGTGGCGGCATGTATACCGCGAACACCATGTCGTCCGCCATCGAAGCACTCGGCATGTCGCTGCCTTACAGTTCCTCGATTCCCGCTGAAGATCCCGCAAAACTCGATGAATGTTTTCGTGCTGGAGCCGCAATCAAAAAACTGCTGGAACTCGATTTGAAACCCCGCGACATCATGACCCGCGAAGCATTTGAAAATGCGATGGTCCTGACGGTCGCGCTGGGCGGTTCCACAAACGCCGTCCTGCATATGCTGGCGATTGCCCGCTCTGTGGACGTCGAACTGACGATCGACGACTTCCAGGCCGTCAGCGATCGCGTGCCACTGCTGGCTGACTTCAAACCAAGCGGTAAATACGTCATGGCCGACCTGCAGGAGCAGGGGGGAACTCCCGCGGTCCTGAAATACCTGCTGGAAAAAGGTTTCATCAACGGCGACTGCATGACGGTGACCGGTAAAACGCTGGCAGAAAACCTGGCAGAACTGCCCGGCCTGAAAGAAGGACAGGACATTATCCATACCGTGGAAAACCCGATCAAACCGACGGGACACCTGCAGATCCTCAAAGGCAATCTGTCTCCCACGGGTTCGGTTGCCAAGATCACCGGTAAAGAAGGTCTGGTTTTCGAAGGCCCGGCAAATGTGTTCGATTCCGAAGAAGACATGCTGAAAGCGCTGGAAGACAAGAAAATTCAAAAAGGGGATGTGATCATCATCCGCTACGAAGGCCCGAAGGGCGGACCGGGCATGCCTGAGATGCTGACTCCCACCTCCGCCATCATGGGCGCCGGACTGGGGAAAGATGTCGCGCTGTTGACCGACGGTCGTTTCTCGGGGGGTTCACACGGCTTCATCGTCGGACACGTGACTCCCGAAGCACAGGAAGGGGGCCCGATTGCTCTGGTCAAAAACGGCGACAAAATCACGATCGACGCCGACAAAAACCGGCTGGATGTGGCTCTGACCGACGAAGAACTCGCAGAACGCCGCAAAGCCTGGACGGCTCCGCCGTTCAAATACACGCGAGGCACCCTGTATAAATACATCAAAAACGTGAAGTCCGCTTCCGAAGGATGTGTGACCGACGAGTAATCGTTTGAAATGTTCAATTTCAAAGCCCGGTTTCAGTTCTCTGTTTCCGGGCTTTTTTACGTAGGGTGCGGACACATGGGTATCGCCCGCAGGGTCAGCGTGGTGCGCCAACGTTTGAATGTTTCAACTGGTCTCATCCACACAGCAAAACAGATTTGAACTTCGCCAGGCGGGCGGGCACACAGACACAGCCCCTACGTTTGACGATCCGAATTACGTTCAGGCTCACTCGATTTGATCGTGAAACAGGCTGATTGAATGCTGTTTGCGCGCACTGTCGGGCCAGCCGACAGTGGCACACAACAGTGGTTTCTGGATGGGTTTACAAGAGAGAATCCACGATCCGCGGTAGTTCCCATTACAGTTAGACCACCCGTTGCTTCGTGTATGTTCGTGTTTTTCGTGGTAGAAATTCATTCCCGTCGCGAAAGCTTTTTGAATACGATGCCGCACACCGGACCAGGCTCCCGTGTGCCACCGCTCGGCTCGTCCGACGGTGCCCGTTCAATACTGGAGCATGCTTTCGATGTCTACTCGACCCCTTGAAAATCCTCTTGATTCCACATGGTTCTCGCGAACGTCTGTGTTAATTACTTTTCGTTTCAGCAGGCTCTGCTTCAACTGGTTTTTTCTCTGCAGGTTCGGTCTCGGCAGGTTCTGCCTTAACGGGTTTGATTCCTGACTCATTTTTCTCTTTTTGAATCAGCGCTTCCATTTTCTTTTTCGAGATCCGGTTAATGCCGCCAACCGGTTCGCCGTCCGCCAGAGTGTCGAAGGTGATCACCATTTCATCGTCGTTCACCAGTATCCGCAAGTCGTATGTTTTGAAGACACCATTCCAGCGATAATGATGTTTACGCAGGATGGCTCCTGACTCGTCGATGTCTTCGGAAGGACTTCCCTCTTTGATTGTTTGAAAGTCGACGAACGAAATTTCCCCCACATCACCCGCCTGTTCCATCGCCGCCTCCAGATTTTTCACCGTATTCGCCTGAGACGTTTTCGCGCGCCATTCGAACAACACAATCACAAGCAGAATCGCGATAAAAATCCAGGTGATAATCCGCCGCTGCGCGCTGATATGTTTTTTTGGTTTCGGGGCAGGTGCCGGAGGATCGGTTGCTTCAGAGGTAGAATTCATGGTCGCTTCCTTTTCGATGAGAAGAAGTATTGCCTGTAACGCGCGTGGTGTCTGCAGCGATCTCACAAAAGCATTCAGCACCGGCTTTCTACCTGAAAACGTTGTTCTTCAGGTAGCGCAATTCGCTCCGGTTAAATCTGACTCAGATGCAGTCCGAAATGTTTCTGCGGCGAAACCTCATTGGAAAAGCGAGGCTGAAATCAGTGTAACGAATCTGCCGTCCCGCCTCAAACAGAAGTTTCCTGTTTCCCGCAACTTTCATTTTTTCACATCGTTTACAGAATGCCTCGTTCTATTAAAAAATGCCCCGTGGTTCTTCATCGGCAAAGGGGTGCAGGGCCTGAATGCCTTTCGGTTTCGGCAAGGCATTGACCAAAGCTTCCGCCATCCGAAAATCAGCGGCGGTCGTAATTTTTTGATTGAGGGGTGAACCTTCGACAATGGTCACCGGGTGCCCCAGGTTTTCGATCAGTTGCGCTTCATCCGTCGGTTGAAAATCACCGCGCTGTGCATAAGCGTCTAACAGTAATTGACGCTTGAAGACCTGCGGCGTCTGTGCCGCCCAGAGATCCGTGCGATCTACGGTTTCCAGAATTCGCCGGTCTTTGCCGGCCCGTTTCAATGTGCTGGAGATGCGGACTGCGGGAATGACAGCGTCCGATTGTTCTGCGGCGGCAAAGAGTTCGCCGACCCATTTATCCGTGATCAAAGGGCGGGCGGCGTCGTGAATGGCGACATAGTCAATGTCGGCTTTGACGCGTGCCAATGCCTTTTGCACGGAGTCCGCCCGTTCCTGTCCGCCGGCGACAATTTCGATTTCCAGGAACGCCAGATTGGGACGAAATTTCTGCTTGAACCAGTCGATATCTTCCGCAGCAATCGAGATGATCAACTGCTTCACATCATCGCGGTTGGCAAAAATCTCCGCCGAACGCAGCCAGACCGCGCGACCTTTCAGATCCATGAACGGTTTCTTCTGAGGTCCCGCACCCAGTACCTGGGCTCCCTTCGCCTGAAAACGCGTACTCTTACCGGCTGCTGCCAAGATCACTGCAAAGGTCGCCACTGTTTTTTCCTCCCGGTTGAAAATCCCACCTACAGACTGTCCGTTCCTGAAGTTTAACAAGCTGTAAATCGTCATCCAATAGTACAGACTCACCGATTCGAGCACGAGCCGGCTGAATCGTTGAAATCACTCAGAGAAAGCATCTTTTTCTGTTGTTTTTTTTCAACGCGCACCGCGCTTGATGTTTTTTCACCACATCCTCTTCATTAAAACCGGCCAGTGCCCGGCCCCTGCATATTGCGATAACCTGTTTACAGCATACCACTTACTAAACACGCGCCTGAAATACTTAACGTGTTGGCACTCAATTTGTTTAAAAACAGAAGCAGTTCGTCAAATGAGACTACGAACCAGGTTCATTTTCAGTCATCACTGGAAACAAACAGCTCCGTCGATTGAAACCACTTCGAACATTGAATTAGAGAAAATCAATATGCAACTTCCCACACTGATTCTGGTAACCGGCGACACTTTGATTCAGCAGCAGATACTTGCACACTTCAAGAAAACCTTCCATCTGGTAATGTGCGGCACTCTGCAGGATTGTTATGTGCATTGCCGTGAGCAGGCGGTTGACTCCATTCTGGTCGATCTGCGGTTTCTCAGGTCTGGCGGTCATCAGGAAGATCAGATCCTGGAGTCAATTCAGAAAACGGTCTCTAATGCAGAAATCATCCTGCTGACGGAAGCAGACTGTCCAGAAATTCTGGAACGACGTGCAGCCTGCAATGAAAATATGTTGCACATCAAAGGATTTGACAGTGAAGCGGAATTACTCTTGGAAATCGATTCCTGTCTGAATCCGGAAGAAGCCGTCGTTTCGACAAAATCGCTTTCAATGAATTCCGGTTATGCAGCTGCTTCAGGGAAAAAAGTCGTCTCTCACCATTCGCCCGCAACCAACGTCAGCCGAGAAGTTCAAAAAATGCCAGACATACATGGAATTACACGCAGCTTCGAAACGAACTCGCATGAGATGAAACTGATGCTGAATGAACTGGAAATTGCAGCACAACATGACGTCACGGTTTTACTCATTGGAGAAACCGGTGCCGGCAAAACATATCTCTCGCGATTGATTCACGATGTCTCTCCCCGTCGCAACGAACCGTTTTTGAATGTGGCCTGTGGTGCACTGCCGAACGACCTGATTGAAAGTGAACTGTTTGGCCACGTTCGCGGTGCTTTTACAAGTGCCCATGCGGATAAAGAAGGCAAGTTCCTTGCCGCCGGGAGTGGAACGGTTCTCCTCGACGAAATTGACGTATTGGGACCTGAGCAGCAGGTGAAACTGTTACGCGTGATTGAAACGGGAGAATTCGAACCGGTGGGCTCGAATAAAACGTACGTCAATCAGGCCCGACTGGTCGTGGCCAGCAACATGGAACTGCAGCCTCTGGTCGAACAAGGCAAATTCAGACCGGACCTTTACTATCGTCTGAATATGTTGAAATTTGATGTGCTGCCTTTAAGACGACGGAAAGCCGACATTATCACACTGGCGACTGACTTCGTGCGGGAGATGTCAAAGAAACACAAGATTTTCATTGACCGGATTGATGAAGAATTCATGGAAGCACTGCATACCTATCCCTGGCCGGGCAACGTGCGGGAACTGGAAAACGTCATTCGCAGAGCCGTCATTTACTGCCGCGAAGGAGTGTTACGCAAAGAAAATCTGCCGTCCCACATTCTGATGGGACAAATCGGCCCGACGAATGATCCTTCGGTTGTGATCAATCATCGGCAGAATGATTCAGAACGCTTAGGGGATCAGGTCGCTGTGACGGAGAAAGATTTGATCGAACAGGCTCTGTTCAAAAACAATTACAGCCGCACGAATACGGCCAAGACTTTGGGAATCAGTCGTGTGACCCTGTATAACAAAATGAAGAAGTATGGCATGAACACAAAAAAATGATGGCACCCGGGAGAGAGTGTCATCATGGATCGGTTGTGAATCGAATTGACGATTATTTTTTGGGTCCGACGAGTTCGATCAGATTGCCATCGGGGTCACGCAGCAGTGTCAGATAAATGCCTTGGGGAAATCCTTCCGGCAATGCCATCGGGCCTTTGGCGATCGGTTCCACGCCATACGCTTTGGCCCGCGCCAGGGCGGCTGTGGTGTCTTTGACATAAATCGTCAGATAGCTGACACCTAACGAAGAGTGGATAAAGGAATTATCAACCTTCTTGCCGGGCGCGTCTTTGAACTGCATCAATTTGACATTGGTGGCGGTGCTGTCATTTTCCAGCACCAGCGGGAAAACCTTGAATGCCAGGCTGTCGGAAAGCCCGGAATCGCGTCCCATTTCCGGCGTCACTTCAAACGGGTCACGCTCTTTGAGCCCGAGTGCGTTCTTATAAAAATTGAGTGACTTGTCGATATCGCTGACCACAATTCCAAAATCGACTGTGGATTTTGCAAATTCAGCTTCCGGAACCTCTTTGCTGCCGGCGGCCCACGCGGCCAATCCACCCACGACCAGCACAAAAAAGGTCGTACAGATCAGTTCGCGATTGACAAAACTGGAATTCTTCATCGAGTAGCTCCTGAATCAAAAAACAGAAAGGCACTTTGTCTACAGGAAGGCCTTGTTCACATCAGGCTACTTTGATCGGATTCAGAGCTCAAGCCGCGCTGATCCATTTCTCCAAAACTATTTAAAATCAGTACTTAGTTGCCATTTTGATCTTGCGATTCCGGCGCCGACAGTGTGCTCGTTCCGGGCACACTTCTACGAGTGCCCCTGCCCGCTTTGACCGTCTTCATTTTTTTGTTTGAACGCAACTTTTTGTTTGAACGCAACGCGGCAGATGTTATAACAACTAGACAAGGATGATCTGATAATATTTACATCACAAGCAAGAGGATTCGACATGAAATCAGTTGTGCTGGCCAGTCTGTGTTGCGCGAGCTGCATGCTATTTTTTAACGCGGAAATCGCTTCGCTGGTGGCGGACGAAAAACCAAAAGTCAACCGGACCCGGTTTTATCTTGCCACGCCGGAAGGAAAAGACCCCAAAGAATTTTATGTCGCCGAAGACTATTACAATACCGGCTCTCCCTCGTTCTCGCCTGATGGCACGAAACTGGCGCATGACTGCTGGAAATCTCAGGAGGGGGAAAGCTTTTCGAACGTGCAGATTCTGGTCGTGAATGCCGATGGCAGTGATTCAAAAGTTCTGGGACCGGGCGCGATGCCCAGCTGGTCTCCCGGCGGAAACCGCATCGCCTTTTCTCAACCTTCCCCCTCGGGCGTTGCCGTCATGAACGCCGATGGCTCTGATCGCAAAATGATTGATACAGGCGGCTGGGGAGCACAGTGGTCTCCTGACGGTAAAAAAATCGCGTATCGCGTTTACTCTTCCGGAAAATCCAATCTGCGGATCTATGATCTGATTGAAGATTCAAAAAGCGATGTCTTCCCGGAGGGAGAAAGTCCGTATTCCTTGATTTACTGGAATATGGCATGGTCTCCCGACAGCAACTGGCTCTGTTTTCTCGGACGGAATGCTGCCGACAAAATGTTTGAAGTCGCCACCGTTAACGTAGCAGGCATGAAAGAAGGTTATAAGGTGCATTACAAAAGCAAAGTCTCCCCTTATCAGGACATGGCCTGGCATCCCTCGGGAGAGATGATCGTGTTCGGCTCTGACACCCAGCCACGCCAGCTGCTCAAATTTAATCCGGCAGAAGACAAACCGCCCGAGCCAATTGAGATCAAAGTCGATGCAAACATCAACGGCGATGTCTGCTTCACCCCCGATGGTCTGCACCTGTTGTTTAACACCAGAGACAAGTAGTCACTATCACGCACGAAAAACGGCTTTAACGGATTGCTAGGATTTGAGATGAAGAATTTAAAAGTGGCCTGCCTGCTGTTGCTTGCTCCCCTGTTACTCTGCAGCGTGAGCACCTCGCCAGTGACTGCCGACGAGAAACCCCCCGGCGTGAAACGAGTCCGCTTTTATACTGCGCCTGCGGAAGGGGGAGACACCCGGCTCTATTTTGAACCGGGTGATTATCACACGGCGGGCTCACCAGCTTTGTCTGCCGACGGTCAGAAGCTCGCCTTTGATGGCAGAGCATCTCAAAATGGGGAGCGTTTTCAGGATGGAAAGATCATGGTTACGAACGCTGATGGCAGCGGCCTGAAAGCCATTGGCTCCGGCGTGATGCCCAGCTGGTCTCCCCAAGGAAACCGCATCGCCTTTTCCCAGATCTCACCTTCGGGAGTCGCGATCATGCACGCCGACGGCTCCCTGAGAAATCTGATTGAGGAAGGGGGCTGGGGCGCGCAGTGGTCTCCCGATGGCAGGAAAATCGCCTACAGCGTTTCCAGTTCCGGCAAAGCCAACATTCGCATTTATGATTTGATTGAAGAAACGAAAACGGATCTCTTTCCGGAAGGAGAAAGTCCTTACAACAGTCTGTTCTGGAATATGAGCTGGTCGCCCGACAGTAACTGGCTCTGCTTCAAAGGCCTAAAAGCTTCCGACAATACGTACGACGTCGCAACAGTAAACGTCGCCGGCATGCAAGCAGGCTATAAGGTGCACTATAACAACAAGCAGGCACCCTACGCCGACTTTGCCTGGCATCCCCAGGGAGACAAAATCGTCTTTGCCGCCGGTGCGTCGCCGCGTCAATTCCTGCAGTTCAATCCCGCCGAAGACAAAGCCCCTGAACCGCTGGCGATCAAAGTCAACGGAACCATCATCGGCGACATCTGCTTCACCCCCGACGGTCAAAGTTTACTGTTTAACGTCAGCGGGACGGGGGAGTAGCCCGCTGCTCAACCGCTTCGGAAACATTTAAAACAGACGGAGTGACCAGCAGAAAACAGCGTTTCGGTTTTTTACTCTGATTCAGTTGAGCCTGACGGACCCATTGTGAAAACAGGAATGAAGATTCTTCGTCTATGATATGATCGGTGACGTCGACCAGCAGGGAGTTTTCCTGCGGAATGGTCGTGGTGTTGATCTGGGAGAGTGCATCCAATGCATCTTTGGCATTGATGGCAAAGGAAAGCCTTACGTTTTGATCTTTCAACAGCTCCGGTCGTAGCTGAACCAGAGAATCCGATTTTCCCTGATGCGGACGCTCGCCAAACAGACTCAGTTCTACAGACTGCCCATTAAATAGTGCAGCTCTCGCCAGCTGCAAATAATTCACACGTTCCGCTCCTTCCGACATCTGCTTCAATAATCCCACCTGCTTTGAATCAATCACGATTCCTTTTTCGAGATTTTGCGTCTGTAACTTCTTTAATAAATTCCGGACATCAGGGGATTCAGACTGATCCCACCCTTTCAGCCATGCCTGCACATCATCCGTAGCAATCACCTGCATATTCAACTGAAGCATCTTTTCCTGAACAGCTCTGAGTTTCAATAATAATTCAGCCAGTTGCCCATGCCCTTCCCGCGTCTGCCGCACGACCAGCGCCAGCATTTTGGGATAAGGCATGATTGTGCTGCCTGCTTTCTTTTCGTCGCCCCATGCTTCCGGTGTGACATTCTGTTTGATCAATTCGATCAAGGGTTCAAACCGCGGTTCCGGCATCGGTGGGATGGGTCCGGGCTTCTCCCCCGGCACTACAAGCTTCCGAGGAATCGGAACCACCAGATCGGCAACAGGATAAATTCCAGTGCGTAGCGTATTCTTGAAGTTCGATTCATCAAGCAGAATCGATCCGCCCACACCGGCGTCGCTGTTGACTCCCACGCCTTGCAGCTGCATCACTTCACTTTCTTCGAGCGGTTTTACCTTAACCACATGGAGCATGACGAGTAGCGCTTCCGAGTCACTCATCACATGCGGAAGATTGCCTACCCCCAGGAGTAATGTTTGCCCCCATTTGATTTGAGCCGAATCCTCATAGCGGGAGTTAATATATAACGGGACTTCGACGGTCTTTTCCTGACCGGTTTCCAGATCGAGTGCGTTGGGTGTAATGAGCCCTCTTTTGCCGGAGACGGTCAGTTGATATTCCAGGAAACCCGTCTGGTCCTCCGCTGTTTCCGGGATGCGTGGTTGCAATTCCAGTTTGATGACAGCGAGTCCTTTCTCATTCGGATCGACTTTCGACACTGAAGCGACAGGAGTGAAATACACCTCAACCTGGCTGCTCCGACCGTTTAACATGGTCACCGCGGGCCGACTCAGATATTTAATTTCTGAATTTGACTGAAGCAGTTTTTCGATTTCTTCACTGCGCTCGACATCGAGGGTCTCACAGACAATCGATTGCTTTGTTACTTCAGTCTCAAAAGGAATGATGCGTTCTGATTTGCTTTCCTGAAATTCGATACCGTGATGTTTGAGTCTGTTCATTTCTGGATTTTTGCGGTGGGCACTGATTGACTCGTTGACGCGAACGTACTTCTGCTGCGTACTGAACGTCTTCAACAGTTTTCGTGGTACCGAGATAATTTTTGCAGTAATCAGGACCTGGGCCGCCGTTGATTCAGAAATCATCTGTAACGCCTGGGCCACCTGCTGGTGAATCACCGGGTCATCGCTCACCACCATTAAATGATCGTTGAAAATCAATATTCCATCCGATCCGTTTGAAGCGGATGCTTTCGAATTCTTCTTATCTGAACGATTCCTCTTTTGATCGAGCTTTCTTCTCTCCTCATTGATCGTTAACCGGATTTTTTGCAACAGATCGAATTCGGCCTGACTGACATCTGTCTCTGCATCATCGCGGGCTGCTTTCAGTAATCCTCCAATGGGGTAAGAACTGATCTGGGGAGAATCCATTTTTTGCCCGGTCTCTTTTGCGAAACTACTTTTCACGGGAGACCCGGGATTCGGTCGGATCGTTTGCGGCACTGCTTCCAGCTGATTCGGTTGACTGACGACAGTACTCTCAATTTCATCTATCACCAGCAGGGAATCAGCCTGATCCGCGGCCGTCACCACAAACGCAGCGCCCGGCAGCACGACCGCCGCCAACGTGATAAAAATCATCCAGCACCACCAGGGTGTTCGTTTTTGACATCCTTGTCCTAACTTCATAATTCGCTCCAGACGTTTTGAAGTAATTTCCACCGGACGCACGCCCGGCACTACGGGAACCGTGTTTAACGTTTGTTTTAATTCCAGAACTTCCAGCAGACTTTTTGCATACAGGCGCGGATCACAGTTCAATTCTGCGAGGACTTCTTCGTCGCAACACTGTTCGATTTCGAACTTCAATCGGCGGCCCGTAAACCAGACGAGCGGATGAAACCACCACACGACCGACGCCAGCAGTTGCAGCAGACCAATCCATAAATCGCCGCGACGAATATGAATTAACTCGTGCGCCAGAATCGGCTCCAGTTCCTGTAACGAACGCGCGTCTGTGATCGCCGTCGGCAGAATGATCGTCGGGCGAAACAGGCCAATCACCGCCGGTCCCATGCGGCTGTTCGTAATCATTAGCCTGACGCGGCGTTTCAAATGTAATTCGGCACACAAACGCGCTAATAACTGATCCAGATCGGGCCGATGTTGCTCTCCCGCCCGCCGCAAGATCATCCAGCAGCGTCCGTAGCGGACGCCCATTACACATAGAATCAGCAGAGCCACGAGCACCCAGAGAATCAAACAGATCTCCAGGAATGTATATTCCAGCCAACGCGGTTCGGTCTCTTTCAAGACCGTCGCCGGGAGAACAGTGGCTGTTTCCGAGGATCGATTGCGATTCTCAAAGGCACCGTCGTCATGAACGGTGACTTTCATGCGTGAGGCGTTTGGCTCGACGTCAGGCAATTTTCTCACATCATCACCAATCAGCAGTCGGATCGATTCCGTCAGCGTCAGCGAACGCTGTTCCTGATGCGTTGGGTTTTCCTCTGCTGTCAAAGTCAATGATTCCTGTACCCAGCAGAACAGTCCGCTGGAACTGCTCCATAAGGGGGGCGTCACAAATTTTACCAGCACGAGCAACCACAACAGAAACGTCAAATGCGCGCGGCGGAAGCGGATCGACTTACAAATCAGATACACGGCCAGAACGAGCAACGAGCATTGCCAGAACTGCTGCCAGACGAGTTGCACGAACGGCGTATCAATCTGAGGCATCACGTTCCTCCGTCAACTGTTCCAGCAAAGCTTTCAATGCATCCAGGTCCTGCCGACTGACATTACGGTCTTCGATCAGATGCTGCATCAGGGGAAATGTCTCGCCGGCAAATAACCGGTCAACCAGATCATCCACGGTTTCCCGGATCACCGTCCGCGGTTTCACGCGCGGCGAATAAACGCGGGTGCGTCCGTCAAGTTTAACATTCACATAACCTTTCTTCTCCAGCCTGCGCAAGTAGGTCTGGACGGTCGTGAAATCAATGCCCCGCGCTTTCGGGAACGCGTCGAATACCTCGCGCACCGTCCCGTGTTTTAACTCCCACAGGGTGCGGGCAATTTCCATTTCACCTTTGGAAAGGGCGGGTCGTTCCGTCATTTTCTCGCTCCTCAATTACAAATGTAATTTCGCGAGTTTAATTACATTTGTAATTGAGTCAAGGCCGTGTTTAAAAAATGATTCCGCAATCAAAGTTCGACCCAAAGTCAATCTGAATAATGACCGTTCTATAAAATAGGGGGCGACTTTGAAATTCTTGTCAAACCATGTTTGGAATTGGTCTGCCGATCGCTTAGAATCAGGGCGTGATTTCGATTGACGCAGGAGGAATTCCGCCGGAAACCACCCGCACAATCAATCGTTAAGTATTGATACTATATCCATTTCCATCTATCTGGATTCACTATAATGAGTGTCCGATCTGCCAGACCGAAAGTAAATGACCTGATCTTTCGCTTAATAGGGCGCTCCATTCACCCGGAACTTTACACCACTTGCGCGACAGCCGAGATCGTTCAGAAAAACTTTTCGGCCACCATACGCATCTGTGAAACGGGGCACATCGCCAGTATTCAACACAAAGGGAAAGCCGTTTGTGAGATCCTGACGTCGTTTCAAAACCCCCTGCCCAGCCAGAAACGTCTGCTGGAAAAGCCGGTGCGCGGCTGTCGTTCGGAGTCGGTACAACTGGATTCCGGCCTGTATTATCAGGTCAGTTATCAGCTGGAAGAACTGGATTATGTGATTTTCAAGAACGTACATGAAGAATATTTGATGGATACGCAGCGGGCGGATCTGGCGTATCACTTTATCTCAGAAAGCCGACTCACTCCCGGCGCTTTGAGCATCATTGACTATGAAGCCAACCAGACGAGTCTGCTGATTCACGCGTTTCACACATTTCCCGATGAACTGGCCGTTGTGAAAACGCAGTCGCTGTTTGAATTCTGAAATCGTTATCAAGTAAATAGAGGATGTAGTTGATTTGCGTCATGGATGACGGGGAACCGGTAATCATGATAGGCAGTCGAGTGTTTTCTTTACGATCTTTAACCCTGGTTTGTTTCTGTTTCACTGCACTGGCGAGTTTAGACAGCTCGTCTGCAGCGGCTGCCCGCCCCTATTCCGTTTCCCGGTATCACAGTCCGGCTTATTCTTCAGCCAGCTATCGGTATCGCAACCACTCCTCCAGCTACCGTTATTCCAACGGTTATGGCTACGGTTATGCGAGAAACTATTCGGCCCCCCATTCCACCTACTACGGTTATGGTGCACGGCGTTATAACTACAGATACCGTCCCTACGCCGCGGTTGCCGGTTACCGTTATTATCGGCCAGACTACTATCGATTTAATGGCTACCCCGCTTTAGCTCAGCGTTCCTATTACGGATACGGCTATGGTTACAACAACGCTTATTCACAACCGTTTTGTAATTCCTGGAACTCGTATTCTTCCTGCTACTGCTCGCCTTTTGCGGGAGTCAGCAGTTCGTACATTCCCTCGGGAGGGGGTTACAGCTTCGTTGCGGGCAGTTATGCTCCCTACTGGGGCAGCTACGCTCCTTACTGGGGAAGTTATGCCCCTAACTGGGGGGCTTACTATGGTTCTCCCTGGTCCTACTACCCCGGCTATTTCGGGAATTATTACAGCACCTGCGGCATCTGGCCTTATCGCCCGACCTTATATGGCAGCATTGTTTTCCAGGCCGGCTTCAATACAGGCTACGGTCGCGGCAGTTACTACAGCTTCTGGTAAGCAAACTGCAGCAGCAAAATAGATCGCTGCGAAAACCCGGTGATTACGCCGTGGTTTCCAGCATCACTCCTACGATGATATCGTAAGTGGCATGCGCGCCGACCGTGATTCCAAACCCGCGCAGAAAAAATAGACCCGCAAAAAACAGCCCCGCCACCGTACGAAATGTGAAACTGAACACGGAAAACTGATCGCCGGAAGCACCGACATAATGGGCCAGTGAAAAAATCAGGCTGGTGGAAATAATCGCCATGATGGCGGACCAGCGGACTTCAAGCAACATGCCTCTAAAAATCAGATAACACAAAGGCAGCAACAAGAGACGGAACATGACCTCTTCGTAAACGCCTGCGCCGACAAAACTGACGACACGCGAGGCAGATTCGCGCTCAATGAACATCAGCGCCGGATTGGGTAACTGCTGAAACACCAGGTCCTGTACCTGCCCGAGTACGATTAGACAAAAGGCGAACAGCAGGCTTTCCGCAAACATGCCGATCAATGTCTCAGCGGAAATGCGCCACGGGTGTTTTAATATCATGTGCCACATCAGCAGCGTACCCACAATCAGAGCGGGCAGCAGAAAGGTGTGCGTGAGTCCCAGTTGCGATAACCAGCTCCGCATCCAGTAGTCTGCCCCGTTGCGGATCAATTCCGGTTGACTGCCCCCCATCGAGAGCACTCCGAACTCATAGATCAGCAATAACGGCGCCAGAAAAACCAGGCAGACCAGTGGCTGACGGGCTTCAGACCAGTAGCTGTCAGCGGCCAGAGCAATTTCGCTTTGAGAGTTGTTTTTGTGCGTCATGACTCACATTGGTTATCAGTTAATCCGGCTGGTCTCAGTAGAATACAATTTCGCATCAAAATGGGGACGCAGCACAGGCACGTGCATGGCATCGTGGCGGTACTGTTGAAATCGCCTGAGTGAAAATGGATCATTGTTACGGTCGGTCGCGCTCAATTCCTCGGGCAAACCCGGGTCGAGTGCTGCCAGGGTCTGGCCAACTGCCGTTTCGTCCCATTCGCCCCGTTTCATTTCCCGATAGAGTTGCAATGCTGCTGCAAAAGCCACTTCTTCGCCGTCAAAGGTCCGTATCCCGTCTGCCGTCAGTTCCTGCCGGTTATTTTTCAGTTCCAGAAAGCGGCAGATGACCGCGAACCGCCGCGAATGCTCGCCTAATGCATGGGTATGCAACCGGCGGGGATAACCTGTGCCATCCAGCCGTTCATGATGTTGAGAAACCACTTCCGATAGGTAAGAGTCACCGGAAAAACCACGCAAGCCCCCCAGTAAGGCTGCACCCAGAACCGGGTGTTCTCCCCGCTCATCGCGCAGAAGACCGCGTTGCTTGCCGAGATCGTCGGCTTCCTTGTGCTTCAGCATCATCCAGCCAAAGTCGTGTAATAAACCGGCGATCAATAACAGATCGCTGTTTTCCTGCCAGTCTCTGTTCTGCCTGCTGACGAAGTTAATCAGACGGGCCGTCTCCAGGCCGCGCACGTAAACCATCAGATCGTCATCGCGGGATGGCGGACCAGCCGACGCCAGAAAATCTTCGAGCGACAGAAACAGCAGCTCACCGGGCTGATTCAGATGCACATCATCGTTTTTGATTTTTCTCAACAGATTCAGCAGATAGTTCGGATTGCAAAACGGCTTGGTCCAGATTTCCTGAGAAGCCTCCTTCAACTGCTTGAGATAATGCAGTGTCGTCTGGCAGAGCAGGAGCTGCTGCCTCATGTATTGCTGTTCTTCCCCCACATATTCCAGAATGCGTTCCAGAATCGGCAGCTGCGCTTTGCAGAGCGTATGGGTGGGTTTCGAATCCAGATAAAGACGGCACCTCTGCAGAATCACCTGCACGCGCGCCTGTAGCTGAATCAGTGTCCGCTGCGGTGCGGGAATTTTGAGTTCCTGATTCTGCTGATTCAGTTCCCGATACCGGTGTTTCAGCCGGTATAATTGCTCATTGTCAGCATCAACGGGCTGCGACGCCTGTGCATTCGCACGCAGAGCCGTCCATTCATCGCGTTCCTGGCGAATCGACGGTGCAAGCCAGCGAAGCAGTCGGGGGGGATGATTCACAATTCTTTCCTGCCGGAAGGGAACTCGTCACATCAATAGTTGAGATACGAAGGATCCGGGAACCCTCATCTGTTTATGTATCGGCCATTCCGGGGGGAGGATTGAATTGATTACCTGATTTCGGACTGGGTAAACTGCAGAAAAAGAGCTCCTATCATGTTAATACTCCATCACTTACAGCACGGAAACGGACACTCCTTTCTTTGGATGTCCATTTCCCTTTGAGGGAAAGCCCGGCTGCTTGAATCTCTGGTCCTCAGGGTTAATCTCTGGCGCAAATGTGCCGATTATGAGAAATTCTCAATTTCCTCTTCTCAGGACGCCGATTTGAGACTAAGGGCGTTTTTTCCTGTGTCTACTTGTGGTCATTTCGCTGGTCAGCATAGAATTCAGGAAAGAGGCCTGTGACTTGAGGCAATTTAAAGAACTTTTACTGATAAGCCGTGTCCTGAGAGTCAGGGGCCGAAATCAGTTTTTCAGCATCCCTTCAGATCCGAACAGACAGGCAGGAAAATTCTAATGGCTACGGATTTCCGGCAAAAAGAGCGGCTTCCCGAGATTACTGACCGCATCGTGGAAACCTATCATGAGATTGGCACCATTCATCATTTAGGTCATTGCCCGCTTCCCAGTCAGGACGCAGTGATCGAAGCGGCTCGTGAGTTGAAAGAAGTCATCTTTCCGGGTTACAGCCGCCGTCAGAATCTGCACCTGGGCAACGTGACCTATCATGTGGGAAACATCATTGATTCACTGCACGATATTCTGACGGTTCAAATCGGCCGTGCACTCAGGCATCAGTATGTGCAGAAACACGGCGCCGATTGTGAGAAACTGCACGAGATCGATTTTGAAGCCGAAGGGCAAAAGAAAACAATCCAGTTTCTGGAAACGATTCCGGAAATCAGACGCGCACTGGCCGCGGACGTCCAGGCAGCGCTGGACGGCGATCCCGCGGCAACCTGCTTCGATGAAATCATCTTCTGTTATCCCGGACTGGAAGCGATCACCATATACCGGATCGCGCATGAGCTTTACAAAATGAATGTGCCCATCATCCCGCGCATGCTGTCGGAATGGGCGCACTCACAGACGGGTATCGATATCCATCCGGGTGCCACTATCGGTCATTCATTTTTCATTGACCACGGTACGGGAGTCGTGATTGGCGAGACGTGTGAAATTGCCGAAAACGTCAAAGTCTATCAGGGGGTCACACTGGGCGCCTTGAGTTTTCCCAAAGACGACGAGGGTCGCATCATCCGTAATCAGAAACGTCATCCCACCATCGAGAAAGGGGTCGTGATTTATGCCAATGCGACCATTCTGGGAGGCGATACCGTGATTGGTCAGGACGCAGTCATCGGCGCCAGTGTCTCGCTGATGAAAAGCGTGCTGCCGAATACGATTGTCACCATCGAAAAACCTTCACTGCGGTTTCGGGAAGCCTCCTGAATCGCCCGAAAACTCGGCTGGAAACAGGTAGGTAGCAGTGCTTTGGTGCATCATTAACCACAGCAGGCTGCAACGCTTCCGCTCCTGATACGAAGCTCAATGCTTTGATATCTGGGCCCCCGGTTCTCTGTCCGGTTCCGCAAGTCAGTAGCAATAAAAAAATCCTGTGTGAGAACGACTGAGCGAACTCACACAGGATTCAGTTGCACGAGAATTACTTCAGGCAATCGCCCGCTGCGATCCACCCTCGTCTTTTTTGATTGTTCCTACATGATTCAGTGTGCGATCTAGCTGAGATGCCAGCTTTTCCTGAGTTTCCAGCAGAGAGGCCGCAGCGACTTCATACTGTTTTTCGCGGCTGGTAAGCTGGTCGGCTCGCTGCTGCAGCACTTCAGAAAACTTCGTCAACTCTTCCATCATGCCTTCGAGATCCGACAGCAACTCCAACTGTTCCTGATCAGAAAGGGTTTCCTGATCGTGAAGCTGCTCTTCCTGTTCCTCTTTCATCTGATGTATGTGTGACAGTAACGCAGCAGCTCCCTGTTCCCTTCGTGACTGGTAGTTTTCGATCAATTGGAAGTCCTGCTCTATCAGGTCAATAAGTTCAGACGCAGACAGGTCCTTAAGAGTAGTTTCATTCGTCATTGAGTGATCTCTTTTATCTGGGGTGATATGAGCGCTCGTCTCAAGCGGCGAGCCAGATAATGGTGCGGCGGATATGCTCGTTGCTGTTTGTGGACAGGTCTGACGAAATACGAATTCGATAGGCCCGATTGTAATCAGATCGCCATCAGTCAGAATTGATGTGCGAACTGGTATCCCATTCAATAATAATTTTGGTTGAGGAGAAATCGCCTCGATCTTGACTTCCCCCTGTTCGATCTGAACCACGGTATGCAGAATAGGCATGTTATGCCCGGCTATCTGCAGACCACAGCAGGACCCTGCCCCAATCGTCAGGCGGTCATCCTGAACGGGCCGGATGGGAAATTTTGTTTTCCCTTTGATGATTTCCAGAGAATACTGGTGGGAAGATTCTACGACCACAGACTTATCAACCTCGTGTTGAAACAGGAACTTCGTGATTCCTTTGGGCTCTCTTTCAGCGCCACACAATACTGAATCGACCGTCTCTTAAGGCAAGCATGAGAAAACGTTCCAGTTACTAATTCATCAAAAATGGTTGATGGTTCTGCCCCCCGTTTACTGCAGATTCTGTAACGTTTAGCAAAAATAGGGACCCGCTAACAACCACCCTCTCGATCAAGATAGGCAAAATAAATAATATTTGCCTGTCAAAGGTTTTGTAGATCCTTGTTAATAAAGGAAACACCTCAGCCCGCTCCGAAGCCAGTGCATTCCCGCATTTTCAAGCGGAAATTTGATTAGTTGTACCAATCCGTTCACTCGGAAATCTGATCGCTGACACTGGGAAAAACCAGCATCGTACGAAAAAAATCGAGAAGCAACATTTCCGCTCAGTCAATCTTGCTGCCGGGCAGCTTTCGCTCTGTAGGCGGGGGAAGATCGGGGACTTCCGGCTTGGGTCCTGCCGGCGGTGGGGTATAGCCTTCGCAGGTCAGTTTGAGATTGCCTCCCAGCGGAACCCGAAATTCAGAACCGGCATCCAGGGCAGACCAACCCGCGAGCACACCGCGCTGATCTGCATATTCGCGCGCCACGAGATAGACATCGTAACTGTCTGACCAGACACGAAAGTCCAGATAAAACAGACGCGGATTCACTTTCAGTATTTCCTGCCGAAACAGGGCCGATGGTTTTCGGAGCCGTTCGGAAGTGTCCCCGCGCCCCTTTCGTAATTCCAGCACGAGATAAGGCACACCGCCGGCCGGTTTGAGTTTGATTCTCCAGTCCCGGTTACCCACGTTCCGATTTTCAAATAACTTCACCAGCTTGTCGCAGTCTACAGCCTGCTCCGGTGCGGTCACCAGACGGCTCTGGGCAATCGCCGTCAGGGCAAGTGCCTGTAGCTGAGGAATATCCACTCGCAAAATGTGGCCGTCACGACAGACATATTCGATCGGTTTTGCCCCCTGGGGCGCATCTCGCGGGTTGGGCAGATTCACAATCTTCGCATCCGGAGTTGGTCCCGGATCGGGAGTTTTTGCCAGTTTTGCTTTGATATCTGCTAATTCGGTTTCTTTCTCGACAATCGATTTTTCGATCGTTTTGACTTTTTCATCCCGCTCGGCAACCTGTTTTTTCAATTCGACAATATTGACCTGAATCTCTTTTAATTTCTCCAGCTCTTTTTTCAGTTTCTCAATCAACGCTTTCTGCTCGCTGACATTGACCGGCTTTTTCTGCTGCGTCAGTTCTTTCACAGTCTGCAGTTGTTCTTTTTCCTGCTTGATTAATGACTCCAGTTCGCTCTTCTGCTCTTTGGAACGCTCCATATCTTCGTCGGTAATTTCCGGCAGGGCGTTTTTGATACGCTCCACGGCTTCGCCAACCCCTAACTGGGTCACCGTTAACATAATTACCAGAATCCCAACCACATTGGTCATTGTATCCAGCAGGGAATCGAGGCTGGCGCCATTCGAGGAACTTCTTTTGCGTTTCATGGGTCGATCAGAATTCTCTAAAAGAAATTCGAGTTACGTTTACTGCTCATCAGTCACTGCGTCCGGAGGACGATTTCAATCACACCCTCGGATGCAGTTTACACTCTCTTCTGTATAATGATAAAAGCGAAACAGCCCTCATCGCAAGCAGGGACCTGCGGTAGTTACAGAAAAGTGACAAGATGTCAGCACACATCAGGAAACCATTGTGGACGTTTTTCCATTAAATCTCCCCGGATTAACCATTGTGGGCACCGATACCGGTGTCGGCAAGACCTATATTTCCTGCGCCATTGCCAGACAACTCATTTCAGAAGGAACACGCGCCGGGGCCTATAAACCGGCTTGCAGCGGCAGTCTTCTCAATCATGAGACGGGACAACCTGTCTGGGAGGATGTCGAACTGCTGGCTCAGGCACTGGACGGAAAGTTTCCCACAGAGCGGATCTGCCCCCAGAGATTTCATGCCCCCCTGGCCCCGCCGATGGCTGCCCGGAAAGAGAAGAAACAGGTAAACGAACCTCTTCTGTGTGAAGGCGCCCTCTGGTGGCAGGATCAGGCTGATTTTTTGATTGTGGAAGGAGTGGGAGGCATTCTCTGCCCGCTCTCAGACAACTTGCTGGTGGTGGATTTCGCGGCCGCGTTGAAATATCCCGTGCTGATTGTGGCGCGGGCCGGGCTGGGAACTATCAATCACAGCCTGCTGACAATCGAAGTCTTACAGAATCGGGGGTTAGCAATCGCCGGGCTGATCCTGAACGATGTCGATCCGCAGCTCAGTGACGCATCGCGAAACTCAAACGCCGCTCAAATTCAACAATGGACGAGCGTTCCGGTTTTATCTTTTGTCACCTTTGGATGGCAGTCGAACTTGCTTCACTACCAGAGTCAGGACAAAATAGACTGGATACAGTTAGCCCGGGAATTCACCTGAGCCTAAGTAAAAAGAAGTTCATGACCGCCTGTCAACCGGACCGTCCATCATGAGGTTCCAACCAATCGTCCTGCCTCAGGCACTCAATTAACTATCGTGCGAAAGTAATAAAGCGGAGAAATGGATGAGTATTGAAGTCGTCTGCCCTGCATGCGAGGGTTCCATCCAAATCGAAGATGTATCAGAAGTTGTTGCCTGCCCGCTCTGCGAGAAGCATCTGCAACTCGATCCTGAAACGAATGTCGCGGTTCTCGTTCCGGAAGAGGCAGAAGACGAGATCACTGCCGAAACCGATAACCATGACGCGGCCTCGACGCCCGAAATAAACGCCGACACAGAATCGGTGCCTGCCGTTTCGCCTCCGCCAGACGCGGCGACCGACGATTCCGACCTGACAGATTCCGAAACAAAATCGGCCTCGCCGTTTGCCTTTCTGCCCGGCGGCAATTCGCCCGACACGAAAAAAAAAGAGCCCGTCAGGCCGAAAACCAACTTTTCTTTTCTTCCCGGCGGAAGCAACGATTCTGAAGAAGTGAAGGCGGAAGAAGAGACAGCGGCAACCGCGGCAGAAGAGACGACTCCGGAAGCGGAACCAGAAACGGTGCCAGAGGAAATCGTCGCAGAAGAGAATCCGGCTGAGGAAAACGCGGGCCTGGAATCGGTGCATGCTTTCTCACACCCGAAAGACGAAGCGACAGACGCTTTTGATCTGACGGACACCGAATCGGAAACGGTTTCACAGTTCGGCTTTGTTCCCCTGACGATCAGCGATTCTAAAACACCCGAAGCGGCAACAGAAGAAGCGACTGCTGCAGAAGAGAGCACGCCGGAACAGGACATCGAAACGCCGACAGAACCAGTCTCCGCCGACGTCGCAGAATCCGTAACGGAAGGGGAGACCTCGGAAACGCCGGCTGAAGAAAACAGCACATCAGCCGAAACGGTCGCAGAAGAAACGAGTACGGAGTCCGAAAGCCCGGCCGTTCCCGCTCCCCAGAACTACCGCAAACAAAAAGTCGTCCCCAAACGGTTATTCACGCTGACTCTGACGTATGCCGTCGCTGCCACCATTCTGGTTGCAATGCTGCTCTATGCCAAATATCTCGGCGATCCGCATCAACTCGAAAGCTTGCCCGATCTGAAACCTCCGGTGAAAAATGACGAAATCGCACTGCAACTGGTTCCTGAAAACGCGACGTTACCCGCCGGCCATACGTTGAAACTGGGTGAACCCGGGCGGCGTTTTGGAAATGTACTGGTCACTCCCCTGCGTGTGACACGCGGTCCGCTGGAGTTCGAACATTACACGGGCGATGCCGCGAGAACCCGGGCTCCTTCGGCAGATGTTCTGAAGCTGCACCTGCGATTTGAAAATGTCTCGGATGACCAGACCTTTGAACCACTCGACCAGAAACTGCTGTTAACCCGCGTGGGCGGCAAAACATCCGAGTCTCAAATGCGGGCGAATAACTTTGTCAGCCGCGTTGATCAGAAACAGACCGACGGCGAACGTGTGCTGATTTATGATATGCCCCCCTCCTGGGAATGGAATCTCAAAGGCCAAAACATCAACCAGGAAGCCCAGCCACAAAATCTGAAACCCGGCGAAAGTTTCGAAACCTACGTCGCCACCAACGAGCAAGGCATCGACTCGCTGAAAGGGGACCTTGTCTGGAGACTGCAACTGCGTAAAGGGTACAACCCTAAATCCTATCGCGGGGTCACGACACTGATTGAGGTCCTGTTTAACAGTGACCAGATCCAGGCGGAAAACGCTTCCGAGCAGAAAGAACCGCTGCCCACGACTTGATCTCGTGGCCGGCATTGTTTTTTATGCTTGTGCACTCACTCAGAACGCGTTCTGTGAGTGTACCATAAAAAAGAACGCCTCGGCAGTATTCAAGGAATACCACCGAGGCGTCACGCGGAACCGCATACGATGCGGTGAGGAATTTTCAATGAGGACAAATCTTTCCGCTGCTGGTGCCGGCACAAGCCTCCTGTGACAGAGACTTGCACCAGTCACACCTTTCAGGAGAGTACATTCCTGAAACTACTTCTGAACCACAACAAAGCGGGCACCACTGTGATTTCTCACCAGCAGCAAGACACTTTTCTTATCTTTAGCTTCTTTCAAGCCTTGATTGAAATGATCCATCGTAGAAACTTCAGTTGTCCCAATCTTTTCAATAATCATGCCTTTCATCAGACCGGCTTCTTCAGCAGGACTTCCCGCTTCGACGGAAGTAATCACAACTCCCTTCACATCGTCCGCATAGCCTAACTGATTTCCCAGTTCTTTTGTTAAAGGCTGCACTTCAATTTTCAGCTCATTCACGCTGGTTTTCTGTTTCTCTTTTTTCGCGTCTTCGAGTGGTTTCTCATCTTTCGCCACAGAGAAGCTCTTCGGCATTTCCTGCATGGTGATATTTTGATTGACGTGTTTCCCGTCTCGCAAAAGTTCCATCACATAGGCTTTGCCAACCACCAGTTGTTCCACGATTCCCTGCAGATTACGTGGTCCTGTGACATCCTTATCTGCAAATTTCAGAATGATATCACCGGTTTTCAAACCAGCTGCCTCCGCCGGAGAACCTTCCATCACCTGAGTCACAATGGCTCCCTGACCTACTTTAATATCGAAGGATCGAGCCAACTCATTGCTGATCGGCTGAATTCCGACACCTAAAAAGGACCGTTTCACCAGACCATGATCAATTAACTGACCGGAAACCCAGCGCGCCATATTCACGGGAATCGCAAATCCCACTCCGTCATATCCGCCGCTGCGGCTGGAGATGGCGGTATTGATACCAATGACTTCACCCCGGAGGTTCAACAGTGGACCACCACTGTTACCCGGATTGATGGCAGCATCTGTCTGCAGGTAGTCTTCCCGATCATTGATTCCCGGTCCGCGACCTTTCGCGCTGATGATACCGTTGGTGACGCTCATGCCGATGCCAAACGGATTTCCAATCGCCAGCACCCAGTCGCCAATTTCCATTTTTCCGCTGTCACCCAGTGGAATCGCCTGCAGGTTGGGAGCATCAATCTTAATGACGGCGACATCAGAACGGGGATCCATACGAATATCCGTTGCCGTAAATTCCCGACCATCATTTAAAATCACTTTAACGACATCAGCGCCGTTCACCACATGCGAGTTCGTCATAATCAAACCGGATTTATTGATCACAAATCCAGAACCGCTTCCCATCCGACGGGGAGCCTGTCGCTGCTGACGAGGCTGGTTTTGAAATTGCTTCATCATGTCCTTGAAGCGAGGGTCTTTTTCGAGCAGATCCTGAAATGGCGAACTATCACCAAAAGGCGATACACTAGAGTCAGAGACTTCTGATGTCTTACTGACTGTCTCAATGGCGACAATCGCAGGCATCGCTTTCCGGCTGATTTCACGAAATACATTGGAAAGATCTTGTACGTTCGCTGCTACGGGCATTTCAGGACTCGTATCTTTTTGAGCCACCCCTACTGCCGCGCCAACCAGACATGCGCTACCAACGATAGCGAACATCCAGTTTCGATTTCCTGTTAATGCTTTCATCTAAAAACCCTCCTACATTCAATGGCTTGAAGTTCCGCCCCAGGCCATCATTTTTATGGAATTAATTTGTATTAAGAACGTGACTCAAATTCCCGAATTATCTTTGAAAACAACTGTGTCAGAAATTAAATCAGCGGAGCTCAGACCACCCAAAACAAGCCAACAGGATCCGGGTGTGTGCACATCTTTGCGCTTTCACTGAATTCATCGAGCGGGTTGGACTGAATATTACTACGAGTTAACACGCGGGATATGTTGGGAACGCATGCGAAAAATTTTGGTTTTCAGAACTTAAATTCTCTGCAACAAAAGTCAGGAAATTGTGCAAAACCCTGAAAACCTTAATAATTTTCAACCAAGTTCCCCGAAACTTACCTTTTTTGTTTTCTTCAGAACTACGCTAATGTTAATATTGACAAATACTTAGGGAGGTACATCTGAGTTCCCTGCGGGCCATTATTGTTGAATGAATCTATTGAATACTTAATGTCCCACACGACATGAAGCCAGGGGAGATGTGTATGCTCTACGATCTCGGCCCCGCAGAGATCGACCAACTCCTTGAGGAGTGTCAGAAGAATCTGGGTTATTCCTTTACTGATCTGGAACTGTTGAAGTGTTGTTTGACACACACTTCTGCCGCCAAAACACGCATGGATTCGAACGAACGTTTAGAATTCCTGGGGGATGCCATTCTCGGATCGATCGTCTGCGAACAACTGTTTCAGCAATTCCCCAATGCGCCAGAAGGTGAACTGACGCGGATTAAATCAGCGGTCGTCAGCCGAAATACCTGTACCAGACTGGCACGAGAAAAAGGACTGGATCGATTTATTTTCGTTGGCAAAGGACTGGCGATGACCGAGTCTCTGCCGGAATCTTTGCTGGCAGGTATTTTTGAAGCGATCATCGCCGGAATCTATCTGGATGGCGGCATTGAACCGGTTCACTGCTTTTTAGACCCGATGATTGAACGCGAAAACTCCAAAGCATCGCGATCTGTACATGGTTTCAACTACAAAAGCCTGCTGCAGCAATACTCACAAAAGAAGTTCGCACAGACTCCTGTTTATGAACTGCTGGAGGAAAAAGGTCCCGACCATTCCAAATTTTTCAAAGTCACTGCCATCATCGGCGATCATCAGTATGAACCAGCCTGGGGTTCCACAAAAAAAGAAGCAGAACAACGAGCGGCTTTCAACGCCTTGCGTGAAAATGAAAGTGATGAAGAATGGGAACTTCCTGCGATTCCGGACCGGGTTTGATTTGAGCTGATCGAAGTCTCTCAGATAACATCAATTTCCAGAAACCCGTTTTTCTCGTCCGTAAATAGAAAGGGCCGAGAGAATACGGGAATTCTCTCGGCTCTAAGATGGGGATGATGTTTTGGTGTGGCCCAGGGTGGGCTGACCCGCCTCCACGGGTCGGTGGGATTGTCTCTTCTCTCTTGAATAATAGAGTCTCTCAACTCTCTAAAATTCGATGGGTCTCTCTCTTTACCCACTGAACTCATAATGCAGCAACTGTGCCAATCGGTGCAGAAAATCAATCTGTTTTGTTTAAACATGCTTAAACACTTTAGAAACAGGGGATTAAATCCTCGTGCCTCATTGAGATTTTTTCGCCAACAAACGGGATTGCAAGATTTGCAAAGCAAAATCCATCGAATTGCTCCGTGAAATGTAAGACTTACAAACCCGGCGCAGCCAATCTGGTCGAACTGGCTCTGGTTCAGGACGCAGGTTTCGGAGCGAAATCGATGACCTCGATCGAAAGTTTCCCCACCACCTGCAGCAGAGGCAGAAAGAGGGACAACGGGGCCGGCGCATTTTCGGCCAGACTGGAATCGCCCAGCTTGATATGCCCCGCGCCAATTCCGCCTTTTCCCAGGGTGGCATCCAGGGGGATCCAGCGATTGTCCAGAAAGACCTCAGTCCACATATGACCGCCAAAGCTGGAACGACTCGGAATGTAAACCAGACCGACCACCACACGCGACGGCAGCTTTTGCGCTCGCAACATCGCCGCCAGTAATACGGCGTGTTCGGTACAATCTCCTTCCAGATTCTTTGCCACTTCAGACGCAGACGCCAATGCCGTCGAAAAATTCTTTTTCTTCAGATTCTGGTAGACATAACGTTCCATCAACGTTGCCTTTTTCCAGGGATTTTTTTCGGATTTGACCGTCTCTTCCGCATATTTCACAATCTGCGGGTCATCGGACTGCAGGAATTGCGTCGGGAGTACGTACTCGGCTTCGACTTTCCCATCGGGAAATTGCGTCGGTGCCGGCACTTTGACTACTGTCAATTCCACATTTTGCGCATTCAGCGGTTTCACCTGCTGACTCTCTCCCGTCGCAAGAAACTTTGCGGGATCATCATCCGGCAAAGTAACTTTGTAAATCACTTTACTTGTTTCATGAGCACGCGGAATCGGAGAGACTTTGATCAGTGTCTGTACCGCGAGATCCACTTCCTCTCCGGCGATCTCTTCCAGTGCCACCTCTTTGCTGACGGTATAAGTCAGCATGGAGGAACCCAGAAAATCAGCCGCGGTTTTGGGGATTTCACCAGACTCAGTGACATACAAATCGACCACCATTCCTGGCAGCAAAGACTGTTTCATCGTAACATGCAGGCACTTCTGGCGGCTGCCGCCACGCAGCTCGACCTCTTCGTAACCCAAAGCACTCAGATTCACTTCGGTGATTTTATTGTATTCCGGCAGTAACATGGAGAATGATTTCTTTTCCCCCGGCGTCATGGCAGACTTTTTGAACACGTTTTCCAGATAGCCTGGCGAATGGAAAGCAGCCTCCCATTTCAGTTGGGATCTGTTCGTCTGATTCGCAATTTTCGTTTCAATTTTTAATAACCCCTCCTCAATCTCTCCTTTGGAAACAGTCGAGTCTGCAGGCGGATTTTTCATTTGATAGGTATACGACAGCAGATCCCCTGTTGCATTTTCTGTCGTCTGTAAATGCGTCTCCAGATTCAATACCTGACCAAATCGCTTAAATCGTAAGTAGGAATCGCTTTGATTGCGAATCACGCTGACACCAGACTGATCTTCAACCCGAGTCCGTGTATAAGCATACCCGATTCGCTGGTTGTTCAAATAAATTACCTGCCAGATTTCTTCGTCCTGTGCTTCCGTTTTAGACGCCGCGGTTTCCGCAGTCTCAACGGCAGGGCTTTGAGAACAGGCACAAATTCCAATGAAACTTGTCACCATGCTCAGCCAGACAAGTACGAACCGCATCAGGCCTGGCTTGTTTTGATGGAAAAAATACTTCATATATCAAACCATTCTCTGCGCAAAAGAAAAATCCCCACCATTCAAACCGGAATTGTGGGGATCATTTTAATCTATTTTTTGAAGCCTGAGAACTCGAACTCAGTCGAGATCATCGTCCAGTTCTTCTTCTTCTTCTTCCTCTTCGAGGTCGTCTGTATCATCGATCTCGTCCACTTCATCTTCGATGACATCTGGTTCCTCATCGTCAACTTTTGGCAAATCGTCTTCATCCAGGTCAGCCGTATCATCGACGGGAATTTTTGCGACAGGAGCTTCACCATCTACAGGCTCTTTAATAGGCTGTATGAAGTACAGTTTCTTTGCATTTTTGAGTCGTAACTGTTCAATGCGCTCTTCAGCAGCATCGCGCTGGTCATAAGGGAAACGAGATTCTTCCTTCAAGCTTCCGGTAAAAACGCCCCACATCAACCGCCGCCGGACTTCTGCCTTGGCGGATTTCTTCTTGCGGACCGCCTTTTTCCTTTTAGTGGCTGCTTTTTTCTTGGGAGCGGTTTTCGCTACCGATTCGGCCGCTTCGGCCTGACGGCGCATTTCCAGACGACTGGGAGACTTTCGAGCCATTGTTTATTCTTTAGTAAAATAGAACTTTAAATATTAATTGAATTCGGAATACCCTGAAGGGCTAGCATAACATTTCATTTCTATGATGACTACAGACACGGAAGCCCTCAATGGATGAAGAAGGCATTTTTTTGTATTTCAAAGCTGTAAATGGTCCCGATTTCGGATCACAAAACAAACACGGTCTCCTCAACGTAAGCCCGTTCTGGATTGTTTTCAGTCGATATATACAAATATCCACTTTTTGGAATCTGCGGTTTTCCATTTCCTGCCTCAGATTTCCTGAGAACACAGCAAAATACAAAATAACACATATCTTATTTCACAACAATCACTTACACCATT
>NZ_CALFPF010000765.1 GCF_937919775.1 uncultured Gimesia sp. | reverse complement strand
TTCAATGACAATTTGCGTGACTTCATAACTCATCTCAATATTTTAATAAACAGGTTGTATTTACAGGAACAAATTTAGACGCTGATTATTGAATGGGATCATTTCGCAGGAGCACAGCCGAACGGCCGTCCTGATAGCCCACACGCCATTTTTCATCTTTTTCAAGTGCGCGTAATAGATTGTTGCGACGGGGTAAATCCAGCACGACCGTGTTGACCCCGTAACGTTCCAGGAGTTCGTCCCAGCCACTGCCGAGATTGATGATCGTTAAATAATGATTCCACACTTCGCGCGGCAGCAGATGCACGTGAGAATTTGCAAAAATGGAAGTTTTCTCAGGACCGTCCCATAACAGGTAATCGCCGAGTTCCATCGAATTAAAAAGCTGACCGTCAATTTGTTTTTCTTTCAGGTAGTTCACAGCGCCGATCGGCGTAGACCCCGAGACACTCTTCTCGAAATCGACCTGTTTCCCGTGCAGCAGCTGTGATCCCATCGGAGTAATCGCAAAACAAATCCAGATCACGCCTACCGAAACAATAGTCCATTTTCCTGCGCAGTAAACTTCATCCGCTTCGGACGGATCGGCTAATCGTTTCAGCTTATGTCCCCAGATCGCGGCACCGTGCAACGCCAGATAATAGGCGGCCACCGGAGCCCACCAGATAATCATCCGCGAACTCCACAGAGCCGCAGTTCCCAGTCCGACCAGCAGCAAAACTTCTGCCGTTGAAATTCGCCGGGGGGTGAGCCGACAGACAATCACCAGCAGTAATGCCAGCAGAGCAGCCGTCTTTCCCTGATACATGCGTAACGTCAAAGGATTCCACTCGATCAATTCTGCCAGATTGGGATTCGATGAGAAAGCAAACACTTCTGAATATAATTGCAAACCATAAGGATTCACCAGCACCGCGAGGGCCGACAATTCCAGCAGTAATAAATAACGGCGGGTCACACTATCCCGGAACATGGCTTTCCAGGAACCCGATTTTCTCCCGACATCCACGGCTCGTCCCACCAGGAAACATCCGATCAAACCCAGCCCCACGGGAAACGAACCATGCAGATTGGCCCAGAGCACAAACAGTCCTGTCACGAGAAACCAGTAATACCGACGCCACGGCCGCGCATTCAGGATCGAAAATAGCAGGACAAAACAGACTAAACCTGCCAGTTGCGGACGCACGATGCCCAACTGCTTCCAGTCACACAATAGAAATCCGGAAACACAGATCAGGCTCCAGAAAAAACTGTCTGTCCGTTTTTGAACACGGGACAGCAGCAACCACATACAAATGGTAATCGCAGCCGCATACAGGAATTTGATCCCTGCCACGCCCAAAAGCTGATAGCTTTCAAAACCAAGAATCTGGCTGAGCCAGGCGGTATCGACAAAAGGCATTCCTGACGAAAGCGGGACCAGAGGCTCGAACGCGGGAATATTTCCCGTTTCCCAGATCAGTTTCCCGTACGCCAGATGTCCCCAGATATCGGTATGCCAGAGGGGCAGCGAGCTGAACAGTAAAAAGGAGAATGACAGAATACACACGGTAAAGAATGTAAATCGGGAGACACGCAGCGCTTCGGGAAAGCGATCGACGAGTACCGTCTCCTCGGCGTGTTCCTCAACAGAATTCTCATTTGCAGATTCGTTTTTATTTTCCAAAGCAGTAGCCATAATAAACAGATCGATATCAGAGAGAACTGTAAAATATCATATGCGGTTTTGTAGAGCCAAACGAGATCGATCAACCGATTATCCCGCGGGTTTTCGAATGAAACTGAGTTCATTTCGTATCCGGCTGAAATCTACAGCGCAGCATCACAACAGATTTGTTTACATACAGCCTAGTTCAGGCTCTGCCTCCGAGTAAAATCCACTTGGCGGATTCATGACCGTTGCTAAAAAACAACAATCGTCCATGATCTTTGCAGCAAATGTATCGAACTTATCGATTTTATCGATCACACGCGTCAGTCAAAGCGTGATTCCCTCAACCGCACTTTGAGGCGATCGGGGATCGACGGGGGGCGCAAATAAATCCTGGGGCTTGATCGGTTTCGTCTCCCGCCCCGACTCTTGCTGAAAAAGTAAATTTTCTACACCAGCATCACCGGTTTTCGGTAATGTCACATCCGCTCGAGCGATCGCCGCCCGATTCAGATCCAGACGTTCCAACCACGCGTCCGATTCACTGCCGAATACATTCTTCACAATTTGGAGCGCTTTCTCTTTCTGCTGGGCGGAACGGAACTGCTTCCAGATTAAACGGGTGATTTCCACCCCCTTCTCATAGGAGCGGTTCTTTTTCAGTGAGTCCAGAATGATTTCCCAGGAACGGAAAGGGGTCTCATCGGTTCGATAAAGACTTAACGCCAGTTCGGCCCCGATTTTCGGCTCGCCGGGAGACAACTCAATCCCCTTCCGCAGATAAACAATCTTCTGGTTGAGATCATCCTCGTGCCGCGCCAGATACCAGTAATATTTACCATTCCACACGGGATGACAAATCAGATAAGTACACGGAATGATGATGAAATTGGAAACCAGAAAGGTCACCCGCAGCACACCGGCAAATCGGCTACGATTGATCAGGACGACTCCTGCGATCAAACCATAAACCAGTCCCGTCATGTGCGCCGCATTGGCAATGTGCATGATATCGAAATGCGTCATCACAACACACAACACCAGCCAGCCCAGCCCCCAGGTGATCTCTCTTTCAGTAAATTCTTCCGCAATCTGTGGATTGGTTTTTCGGAGCAAAATCAACAAACCGAACATCGCACAGGCGCCGCCCGACAATCCTACCGGATAATGATCCAGATAATATTCCGGCAGAAACGAGACAAACGTCGCCAGAATGAGAAAGCCGGCATAAAGCCAGGCACGCATCACCGGTTCGATCAGACGTCCGAGATAACCAATGGCAAGGCAGTTCAGCACCAGATGCAGAATGCCGGCATGATGAAATCCGCTGATCAGAATCCGCCACCATTCTCCCGCCCATAAGTCAAAGGGGCCTCCTGTCGGGAAACCATCTTCTTTTATCAGAGGATGCTCATGCACGAAAACCAGAGGCTGAACCGCCCCCATTTTCCATAAGGCATCATCGAAGGCCTCTTCGCCAAAGGACTTATTCTGGACTCGATAAATCTGAACAGCGATAAATAATCCGACCGCCACCGCAATATAGGCCGAGGTAATGGGATAT
>NZ_CALFPF010000764.1 GCF_937919775.1 uncultured Gimesia sp. | reverse complement strand
TAAGGATCAGGATAGATTTCTAATTTACTCAATCGATCTGCAGAATGAAATGATTTTTTTTCAAGAGGTCAGGCACGTCTGTGTTTAAGTAGACATTCGATTAGAGGGATAAAGGGTCGGCAATTTTTTATATGAATGCTGTCTACAAAATAACCGCCATTAAATGGAAGATCATAGCGAAAGTTCTGAGTTTTAGATCAAAAAACAGGAAAGAATCGATGACTTCACTCTGATCGGATCAGTCAGGTTTCATTTCTTACTTATTTAATTCAAACAGACCAGTTTCTGGAAACTTCAGTCCACTAATTGACATTTCGATTATTTTATTGATTGAGAGACACCATTTCTGGCTGAAAGTTCCCTCTGCCAGGAAGAGGTGGCTTTTTTTCGGTGTGTGAACAACCTTGTCGGCTGGTTTTTATTTGCATGTTTTTGTGGTGTTTGGTTGAGCTGTACAGACTGGGTTGGAAGATCCTGTTGTGCTGATAAATGGGCCTTGGTTTCCGGTTTGCGCAAGATTTCGGATGCTTTTCGGATCTGGGTTGTGAGTACGCAAACAAGTCAAACAGGAAAACTTTGCATATAATTTATATGCTTAAGAAAAGCCCGGCTTTATTTTGTGCAAACCAGTGATGCACGTGCTTTTTCGAGTAATCGAGAGAGTTCTGAAAGTTCGTCCGAGCTTAAATGTCCGATGAGTTTACGGTGTAGATTAAGATCAGGCTCATCAATCTCTTTCAGCAGGCTTAATGCTTTCGGTGTAATTTCAATGTAAACGACACGCCGGTCTTCGGTACAGCGTTTTCGTTTTACGAGATTCTGTGCCTGCAGTCGGTCGATCAGGCCGGTAATTGCCGGAACCACTTGCACCATTCGATCAGCAATTTCAAGAGAGGGCATCGGTTTGCCTTCTCCACGCAGAATCCGCAGCACGTTGTACTGAGAAGGGGTCAAGCCATACGGTCTGAATAACCTTCCGAACTGATTGTGAAAGATATCACTTGTACGCAAGATGTTCAGAATCGCTGCCTGTTCGAGGGAGTCGAAGGGCTGTTTCTTTCCAATCTCTTGTTGCAAATTTCTATGTGACATCTTAAATCCTGATAGAAGACATGAACTGCGACAATCTTACGTGTAAACTAATCGGCGGTCAATAGGCTGACAATACTGGTACGTGGCTGATTGAAACTAGAGTGCACTTCGTTACTTCCCTGATTGAAATGTTTTATGACGAAACTCAGTCGGTGTGCAATTTTCATGTTCCCTGATAACCACACTGAGATAAGCAGAACTGGAAAAACCAGCCATGGCAGCGATCTGTTCGAGTGTGAAATCAGTATCAATCAAAAGTTGTTTTGCGCGGCGGAGTCGTTCTTCTGCCAGTATCTGATGTGGTGTTTTGCCGACCAGTTTCACAAAGCGACGTTCCAGGGAACGTCTGGCGAGATTCACATGCTGTGCAATCTGGGAAACATTGATTTGTGCGCAGGCATTGCGTCTGATGAATTCCAGTGCGGAAGCGATGGCGACGTCGTCGACGGCGATGATGTCGGTTGATCTGCGCGGAACCAGATTTCGGGGAGGCAGCATGACTGGCTGGGCAGGCGCGGTTTTACCTTGCAGCAAACGGTCGAGCAGTGCGGCTGCCTGATAACCAATCTGTTCCGCCTGATGAGAAATACTGGTGAGATTGGGGTCAACGACTTCGCAGAAGACATCATCGTTATCTACGCCGACGACAGCAACCTGTTCCGGGACGGCAATATTCCGACGGCGGCAGGCATCCAGAACACACAAAGCACGCAAATCATGCGCAGCCATTAAGCCAACCGGTTTCGGCAGCGATTCCAGCCAGTCTGCCAGATCTTCCTGGCCACCATTCCAGCTTTCCACAAAACGCCTGCGAGAAAGTGGAGAATAAATGTCACACTCGAATCCCTGTTGGCTTGTCATTTCTGCGAACGCATCGCGACGGCGCACTGACTAGTTGGCTCGTTCTACCCCCACAAATGCAAAATGTCTCAGGTGTCGATCCCGTAAATGTTCAAACGCCATTTGTGCGATCGCAGTATCGTCAGAATAAACACCGGGAAGTCCCAGGTCAGGTACTTGATGCAGTGTGTCCACAATCGGGACGCCAGTTTTCTGAAGCCGTTCTGCCATCTGTTGCGATCGCACTCGGGCGATAATGCCGTCTCCTTGCCAATGATTCATCCAATCGGGGAGTGAAGTCGCTGGTCCCCATTCGTCTATGTACACGGACCAGGGGCCATGAGTTCGCGAATAGGTGGAAATACCCTGCAAAATTCCGCGTCCAAATGTTTTTGATGTTTCAATAAAAATGGCAACCTGTGGAGTAACAGAACGAGGCATGGTTACTTTCCGCGGTGTCGCAAAAATGAAATAGATTGACGCATCACTGGATTGATAGTGCCTCAGCCAGACCGTTAAACTGGATAGGCTGAGTTCATGATCAGATGATAAAGGAATGAGTCTTCAGGAGACAGGAGATCCTGAAACTGATTAATGAATTTCTGACAGATTGTTGCGCTTGAGACGGAGACTGCTTTGAGGATATCGAGAGGAAGCAAATGATTGTACTTCGAATTATGATGGCAGTGATCGTCGCAGGCGGTTGCATTTCCCGTTTATCTGCTGAAAATACGAAAACCTATGCAGTGGGAATTGCGAAAGTTGAGATTACTCCCGACTATCCTGTTCTATTAAGTGGATATGCCTCGCGCAGTACAAAACCGATCGATCGAGTCGAGCAGCAACTCTGGGCGCGTGCGATCGCGATTCAATCACAGAATCATCAACCACAGGTCCTGATTTCGGTTGATAACTGTGGGGTACCAGCTTTCGTGACAAAAGCCGTTGTCGCGAATCTGAAAGAACAGTATTCGATCTCTCCTGAGAATCTGGTGATCTGTTCCACGCACACGCACTCGGCACCGATGCTCACCGGGGTACTCCCCAACCTGTTTACAAAGGATCTGACTGCTTCCGAACAGGCGGGGATTGATCGTTACACACAAGACCTGACGCTATTGCTGACCAAAGTCGCAGAAGAGGCCATCCACAAAACGGAACCCTCTATTTTGGAGTGGGGAATAGGAACGGCGACCTTTGCCAAAAATCGTCGGCAGGTTACCGGGCCCACAGATCATGAATTACCGATTCTGCAGGTCAAGAGTATCGACGGAAAATCGCGTGCGATCCTTGTGAACTATGCCTGCCATTGTACCACGTTAGGGGGAGTTCCCTTCATGTCCGGCGACTGGGCCGGCTGCGCAGTGGAAGGCATCGAAGCCGATCTTCCCGGGTGTATGGCGATGGTGGTGATTGGCTGTGGCGCCGATCAAAATCCGAAAGTCAGAGGCGATGATCAGGGGGCGGCCCGCGTCAATGGAAAGGGCATCGCAGACGGGGTCCGCCAGCGACTCAAAACGGACTTAACACCTCTTTCGGGAGACCTGAAGTCTGATAGTCAAGAAATCACACTCTCTCTGGACAAACTGCCTGCACTGGATGAGTGGAAACAGCGGGCGCAAAAAACAGGGATCACCGCGTATCACGCGCAAAAGAATCTCAAACGCCTTGCCCAGGGCCAGCTCTTAACCGACAAAATCAGCTATCCGGTGAAATCGTGGGTGTTCGGCGATGAGCTGGCGATGATTTTCTTAGGAGGAGAAGTCGTCGTCGATTATTCCCTGGCGATCAAGCAACAGCATGGCGCGAAATTGTGGGTCACTTCCTATGCGAATGATGTTCCCTGTTATATTCCCTCCGAGCGGGTCCTGCAGGAGGGGGGCTATGAAGGTCAAAGTGCGATGGTCTGGTACGATCTGCCTGGTCCGTTCGCACCCGGATTACAGAAAAAAATCCTGGACGAAGTGGATCGGCAATTACCGGATTCGTATCAGGCTACTGAAGATGCGAGTCGCACGGGGGGCAAGCGGGCATTGACTCCGGCGGAATCGATTTCTCGTATGAATTATGCAGACCATCTCAAAGTGGAAGTGGTCGCGGCAGAACCACTGGTGATTGATCCGGTGGCGGTAGAATTCGGCCTTGACGGGAAGCTATGGGTGGTCGAAATGCGGGACTATCCGAACGGCATCGATGGCAATTTGAAGCCGGGGGGCGTTGTCAAATTTCTTGAAGATCTCGATCAGGATGGCGTCTACGACAAAGCGACCGTTTTTCTGGAAGGGCTCCCCTTTCCTACCGGACTGATGGTCTGGAAGCAGGGGGTTCTGGTTTGTACGGCTCCCGATGTGATTTATGCAGAAGATACGAATGGCGATGGAAAAGCCGACCTGCAGAAAACAATTTTAACCGGATTCGCGACTCATAATTATCAGGCGCGGGTGAATAGCCTGGTTCCCGGACTGGATCACTGGGTTTACGCTTCGGGTGGTTTGTTTGGCGGGATCATCAAGTCGTTTAATGGTCAGACGGTGAACGTGACGAATCGTGATTTTCGCTTTCATCCCGAAACGGGAGTGCTCGAACCAGTCAGCGGTCGCACTCAGCAGGGGCGCGTGAGAGATGATTGGGGGAACTGGTTCGGCTGTCGTAACGGCAGCCTGTGCGTCTATTATCCCGTCAACGAATCCTATTATCAAAAAAATCCGTTTGTTGTTTCGCCTCCTCCCGAGGTTTCCATTCCCCGCGATCATGGTGCCAATCAGCTCTATCCGGTAGGGGAACTGGTTCAGTTTCATTTAAGCGGACAACGCGGACAGCCGACTTCCGCCTGTGGTCTGGGACTCTACCGTGATCGTCAATTAGGCAACGCATTTTATGGAAATGCGTTTGTCTGTGAACCGGTCAATCAGCTTGTGCATCGTCAGGTCATCCACCCAGAAGGGGTCACCTTTTTCGGGACACGGGCGCCTGAAGAACAGGAGCGGGAATTTTTAACGTCGACCGATAACTGGTTTCGCCCTGTGCAGGCAAGACCCGCGCCCGACGGGTCGCTGCTGATCGTGGATATGTACCGTTACTTAATCGAACATCCCAAGTTTCTTTCCCCCGAAGCAGTGCAGAAACTGAATGTTCGCGCCGGAGAAACACGGGGCCGGATCTATCGGGTTTCTCGTAAAGAGCAGCAGTATCAACCCATTCCAAATTTGAAAGAATTGAGATCGCAGGATCTCGCAAAGCTGCTCAGAAGCAGTAATGGTACGTTACGCGATATGGTGCAGCAGGAACTAATTTTTCGAGTGGATGAAGAATCCATTCCGGAATTGAAGTCCATCGCCTCAGCCGCGAATTTGCCTGAATCTCGTCTACAGGCGTTATGTACGCTGGATGGTTTGAAAACACTGGACACGGAAATGCTCCTGCCGCGACTGCAGGATACTCATCCGGGAGTTCGGAGAGAGGCCCTGCGATTGTCAGAACCGTTTTTGAATGGTTCAGCGCCTTTAGCAGACGCGGTCTTGCAACGTGTGAAACAGGAAGCGGATTTGTCCGTCATTTTACAGTTGGCTTACTCTCTTGGCGAATTAAACAGCAAAGCGGCAACGCAGGCGTTGTTACAGCTGATGGAACAGCATTCAGAAAATGTCTATATCAGGTCGGCCGTACTGACCAGTTTCGAACCGAATCGTCTGGCACCGGCGATTGCTGTTCTAATGCCGCAAATCAGTCGCAAACCCCAATTGCTGCCTGTGTTTGATGCATTACTGGGGATGGCTGTCGCGACAAAAGATGCTGCTGCCCTGAAGCAGATCGCGTCGTTGTTATTGTCCCACGCGGTTCAGATTGAGCAGACTCCCCTCTGGGAATGGGCGGCTTTGTCCCGAATTCTGGAAGCGACAAATGCCGTGAAGCTCAAGCAGGATCCGGCAATCACTCTGCAAATCAAGACATTACACAAACGGGCCAGTTTAATGGTTGCTAATGCATCGAGTCCTGAAAGTGACCGTATTGCTGCGATTGAGTTCGTGATGAATGCCGGACAAAGTCAGGCAGATCTGCAGTTGATCTCCGATTTATTAACTCCTCAGACTCCCCTGAAAATTCAAATGGCAGCGCTGCGCAGTTTAATCAATACGCAGAAAACGGAAGCACTTAACACGGTTCTCGCGAACTGGAAGCAGTTTACTCCTGCGTTACAGGCGGAAGTCCTCAACCAACTGCTGGCACGCGAATCGACGACGGTCGAATTATTAAACAGAGTTGAGCAGAAAGACATTCAGACTGCGCAGATTGATTTGACCAGTCGGCAGCGATTGATCGATCATAAAAATAAGGAGCTCAGCTTACGTGCCAGAAAATTATTCTCTGTAGCCACAAATGCCAGCCGAGAGGCGGTCCTCAAACAGTATCAGTCGATTGAGCTGCAGCAGGCCAGTATTGAACGTGGCAGTGTAGTGTTTGAGAAACAGTGTGCGAATTGCCATAAATTGAATGGTATAGGATTTGTGGTCGGACCGGATCTGGCTTCCTTGACGGATCAGTCAAAGTCATTTCTGCTGACCTCGATTCTTGATCCCAATAAAGCCGTCGATGGACGTTATGCATCGTATCTGGCTGTCACCGATGACGGACGAATCAATACCGGGATTCTGGTGTCCGAACAAAGCAACAGCATTACCTTGAAAGGACAGCAGGGGAAGGTACAGACGATTCTCAGGACACAACTTGAAGAATTGAGCAACACCGGTAAATCGCTGATGCCGGAAGGATTAGAACGTGAGATTTCGCCGGAAGCGATGGCGGATCTGCTGGTCTATCTGCAGGAACACTGTGCCCCCCTCCAGTACAAGTATGTGGGCGCTGTCACTCCGGATGTGAACTATCCTGATGATCCGAAGAAGTTGAAGCTGGTCAATCGATCCCCGGGTTCCGGACGGTTTAATGACGGGAACTGGGTCGGATTCCGATTTGCCGGCGAACAACCACAGCCTCGAATTGATTTTGATCTGGGCAGAAAAATGCCGGTCCGTTCCTTGAAAATTGTGTATGGCGTCAATCATGAACCGGGCTCCATACACGCGCCTTCTTCTGTCCTGGTTTCCTTCAGTAATAATGGTGAGCAGTTTGGGAACCCCCTCAAGTTCTCAGAGTTTGACGATCACCCTGATGGTCTGGGAATTTATGAAATCGACTCACGCACCGTCGACATCAATCTGCCGGAGCAACAGGCACGCTTCGTCCGGATTGATTTTCAGAGCAAGCAAGGCTGGTTATTTCTTTCAGAAATATCCGTTGCCGGTAATTCAATTGGGAATGAAAAACAGGCCGTTCCCGTGAGGCCCGGAGAATTGAAGCCGCAATCCGTTTCTGTTGACCCGGTCACGAAAATCAAATCGCTCGTAGCCAGTGTCAAAGTGGGTACTCCGGATGAGTACCGTGAAATTCCCGAGATCTGGCGGCAGGCGATTGCACTGGGGAAGCAGAATCAGCCTGAGGAAATTCGGAAATTACTGGAAGCGTCATTGCCCGAAGATCAGGGAACGCTGCAGTGCTGGCAAGCGGTTGTGATTGGCGGAGGGATTATCAACGGAATCACGATTGCCGGTACTTGGCCTCGTACCAGAATAGAAGCGATCCTCAAACAGGATCTGAAACTGGCTGCCCGCTGGAAACATGCACTCCTTCAAGCCGTCAAGATGGCCGATGACACAGAAATTAAAGCGGGAACCCGCTATGATGCGCTGCGGATGATCGCCATGCTGGATTTCGCAACGTGTCAGGCACAACTGAAACGCTATCTGGTCGATCCCAAACAGGCGGAGTTGCAGATGGGAGCCGTGAGTGGCATGGGGGATATCGATTTGCCGGAAGCAACGCAGTCACTGATCACCGCGATTCCCGATCTCACTCCCCGAAATCGCACGATAGCACTACAGGCTTTGCTCCGAACGGAATCCCGCGCACTGGCGTTATTGAAAGCCGTTCAGATGCAAAAACTCTTGGGAACACTGGTTGATGCAGACCTGCAAAAACAGTTGAAAACGCATGCGAATGCCGAAATTCAACAGCAGGCAAAAAAAGTATTCGAATAAACCAGCTGCAGACAAAGAACATTTGTCTGCAGCAAATCATCTTTTTTTACAGTAATACTTCCAGGATGCCCCGGCAGAAGTCGGGCAGGTCACCCGGCCGTCGACTGGAAACAAAATGACGATCAACGGTCACAGATGCATCTTCCCAGATCGCGCCTGCGTTGATCAGATCGTCCTTGATACCCGGTGATCCGGTGACTTTGACTCCCTGATAGATGCCGGCTGAAATCGGCATCCAGCCTCCGTGGCAAATCGCGGCGATCAGTTTCTGGCTCTCATGAAATTCAGTCAGTAGGGATAAGACTTTCTCAAAGCGTCTGAGTTTATCGGGCATCCACCCGCCGGCACAGATCACGCCTTGATAGTCTGCTGAGTTGATACTGTCGATCGTGGCTTCGGAAACAGCAGGATAGCCATGTTTTCCCAGATACGTTTTACCCGATTCCAGACCCGCCATGACTGTTTCTGCGCCGGCTTCTTCCAGGCGAAACTTGGGATACCACAGTTCGAGATCTTCGTAATCCTCACCCACAAACAGTAAGAACTTTTTTCCAGACAGCGGGAGAACGTCAGTCATATTTTTATTTCCTTAGTGGTTTATTTATAATTCAGCAGAAGATCGTCTCAGGCAGCGGGCCACATCAGTCCGAAGATCAATGCCACAATCACAGCGTAAATAATCGATTCGATGATGTGTCCGATAATTCGGTTATGAAACCAGATCGCATGCTGCACGATGGCAGATAAAAAAGTCAATAAGCTGGCTGTCGCCACGAATCGGAAAACAACCATGAACTCCGCACCGGGAACAATCGCCAGTGTTGACAGATAAGCCAATGCAAAACTGACGACCAGAAAATAGACAAAGGTCAGCACCAGGTTTTTTCCCATACTGACTTTGTGAAAAACCGTCATGATGCCACAGGGCCCGTTCTGCCATTTCTGCTGGTATTCATCACTCTTCATTTCCTCCGGGGAATCACAGCCTGGAAACATATAGCTGCCCGGCGGAACTTCCAGATCCGTCATAACTTTGAGAAACTCGTTTTGCTTCTCCAGTTTTTTCCAGTCAGCACGATGGAGTTGCAGTACCATCCAGGACAGAAAACTGGCAAAAAATAATGCCACAGCAGACAAAACAATCGGCACAATCAAGCTTGTCAACATGTCTTAACTCCTGCGTGAAGTTCAAAAGTGATGGTCCGAACAGAACCGTGGAGCCAAAAAGAAAACACTCTCCTGAAAGGCAATCGTAAGCATCATAAAATTTCGATTCCGGCTTTCCTAGTATGCAGACAAGCTTTCGCTGAGAAATTACCATACAGACTTGCCACTGCTCTTTCTAGACCCCCTCTCAGATAAAGGAACATTCATGCCTCGATTTATC
>NZ_CALFPF010000763.1 GCF_937919775.1 uncultured Gimesia sp. | reverse complement strand
TGCATGCCCCTTGCGTTTCACGGGTCCTGAAGAATGAAAAAATTGACAAGTGACGTGTAATAGAACGTTAAATACAAGCCAGCGATCTCAAACCCGGAAAAGCGCACAGGATGAACCAGCCGTCCCCTTCGTCAGATCACCAGCAGGCCATCGAAATCGCCCGCACTGCTGTTACCGAAAAAAAACTTTCTGATTCCGCTTTCACCAACTTGCAGAAATGGCTTACTGAACCTCAGTATGCCTCTTATCAGCCCGCGATTCTCAAACTGATTGAATCCAAAGAATTCGGTACGTTGGATACTTATTTCTGGGAAGTTATCCCGTTCGGGACCGGTGGTCGTCGCGGGTTAATGAGTGATTTTGGCTCAGCCACGATCAACGAGAGAACTATTGCCGAATCGGCGCACGGTCTGGCTGTCTATTTTCAGAAAGCCGCTGGTTCAAAGACCGGCAAAGCAGCCATTGCCCATGATTCGCGGATCAATTCCGAACGATTTGCCCGCATTGCCGCGACGGTGATGGCGGCGCACGGTTTGACCGTTTACTTTTACAAAACGCCCCGATCGACGCCGGAACTCTCTTTTGCCGTCAGGCATCTCGGCTGTGATGTGGGGGCAATGATTACAGCTTCACATAATCCTCCTTCTGACAATGGCTTTAAAGCCTACTGGTCTACCGGAGGACAGGTCCTGCCCCCCCACGATCAAGGCATCATTGATGAAGTTTATCAGGCGACCGAAATCCCCTCTGTTGACTTCGATGAAGCCGTAAAACAGGGTTTGATCAAATTCATCGATGAAGATGTTGCCAGCGTCTATCGCAGTTCTGTCGCCGCACACAGCCATTCGAACTGCAGAGATCTGAGCGGATTTTTTACTCCCCTGCACGGCGTGGGAGAAACTTCCGTTTATCACGTATTACAACAGGTGGGATTTAAACAAGTCCTGCGGTTCGAGCCCCAGTGTGAACAAAACGGAAATTTTCCCAATGTTCCCGATCAACTGCCGAACCCGGAACGTACGGAAGTTTATCAACCCGCCATCGAATTGGCCCGAAAAACCGGGGCGGAAATCATTCTGGCCAGTGATCCGGACGCCGACCGGATGGGGGTTTGTGCCAAAAACGATGCGGGCGAATTTGTGCATCTCACGGGTAATCAGGTCGGTGCTTTACTGGCCGATTATGTACTCCGTAAACGTCAGGAAAACGGAACCCTGACACCCAGGCATTATGTCGTCGAGACGATTGTGACGACGCCCCTGATTGGTGCCATCGCACGCAAGGCCAACGTTCGCATTATCAATAACCTGCTGGTCGGGTTTAAGTACATTGCAGAAACGATGGATGAAGAAGGCCCGGATGAATTTGTGTTTGGCACTGAAGAGTCGCTGGGTTATCTGGCGGGAACTTATTGTCGGGACAAAGATGCGGCTATCGCGGCACTCTGGGCCTGCGAGCTGGCGGCGGAATTGAAAACAGAGGGAAAAACGCTGTTGAACCGGCTGGATGAGCTCTATATCGAGCACGGATACCATCTGGAAGGACAAGTTTCCAAAACCTGTAAAGGTTCGCAGGGAAATGAGCAAATCAAACAATTAATGAAAGCGTTCCGGGGCACGCCCCCGCAAAAGCTGGGAAATCTGACATTTACGCTGGTGCGAGACTATCAAAACCTTGAAATTCGGGCATTGCCGGAAAATACCCCCTCCGAGACCTTTTCTAAACCAAAGGGAAATGTTCTGATGTTTGAAGCGAAGGGCGAGGGTTCTTCTCTGACTGTACAACTGGGTGTGCGTCCTTCTGGTACGGAGCCCAAGATTAAGTTCTATTATTTTGCACAGGCAGAAGTGGCAGATCCTGCTCAACTCGCAAAAACCAGAGACGAGGCCCTGTCGACTATTGAAGGCTTTAAAGCGTCTTTGATGGACTGGATCGATCAAACTCTGCAAACAGGTTAATTTCACTTACCAGAAGACTCAGGACAAAATTTTCGGCGCAATCAGGAATCTTTGATTGTGTCGTGTCGGCATGAACCTACAATAATAAACGTGGTTACTTTGATTCTGTGATAAGGGGATTCGTCAGGATTCCGCACAGAAATGATGATCGAATGAAATCAGCAATTGAATTTGCCCAGCCACGAGTCGAGCAGGCTTTAATTGGTCTGCTCCCACCTACCTCTATATCATCAGCAATTACAATTGAATTCAGTTTTATCAGTTTTCAGGCAGCATCATGACGAAACAACGTATCGGGATTTGGATCATCGGAGCATGGGGCGGCGTCTCAACGACCGTCGCCGTCGGTTTAACAGCACTGCAGAAAGGGCTCACCAGTTCCAGCGGGCTTGTTTCTGAAAATCCTTATTTTGAAAAGCTGAATCTGGCAGACTGGGATCAACTGGTCATCGGCGGACATGAAATCCGCGATACTTCTTTTGTGGAAGCGGCCCAACATTTCAGCGATACTTCAGGCGTTTTTCATCCCGCACTGTTACAGTCCGTCGAAGCCGAATTGAAGGCCTTCGATGAAAATGTCAAACCGGGCACGCTGATCCACGTGGGTGATACGATTCGTTCTCTGGCCGGCGAAGCGGTAAAACAGTTTGATGAAGAATCTACGCAGGAGACGATAACACGTCTCTCCGGAGACATCACGGCTTTTCAGAAAAAACACGATCTGGCACATGTTGTTGTGGTCAATCTGGCTTCGACGGAACCTCCCGTGCAGCAATCGGCCAAAGAACTGACGCTGGCGGAATTGAAAGAAGCGCTCGCATCAGCGGTCACTTCGCCGGTTCCAGCGAGTACGATCTATGCCATCGCCGCCATCAACGCCGGCTGCTCGCATCTCAACTTTACACCTTCCGCAGCCACTGACCTACCGGCTTTGATCGAACTGGCTGAAGAGAAGCAGGTGTTGCACGGGGGCCGTGACGGAAAAACGGGGGAGACCCTGATGAAAAGTGTGCTCGCCCCGATGTTTGCTCACCGGAATCTGAACGTCATGAGCTGGGTGGGGCATAATATTTTTGGAAATCTGGACGGTAAAGTCCTCGATGACCCGATCAATAAATCGAACAAAGTCCATTCCAAAGATCATCTGTTGACGGAAATTCTGGGGTACAAGCCACAGACGCTGGTCTCAATCGAATATATTGAATCGATGGGTGACTGGAAAACGGCCTGGGATCACATCCATTTTAAAGGTTTCCTGGATACGAAAATGTCTCTGCAGTTTACCTGGCAGGGAACCGACTCCGTTCTGGCAGCACCCCTGGTACTCGATATGGTTCGATTTACCGAGCGGGAGTGGCGGCGCGGAAATCGATCCGGGGTGATGACACATTTAAGTTCGTTCTTTAAAAGCCCGATGCAGGCCACCACGCCGGAATTCGAACGGCAGTACCAGCAACTTGAGGAATGGGCCAACCACGTTTCCGAAGAATCTTCAGCAACATGAAAAAGTGGCTCGCGTATTTTCAATTGATGCGGCTGCCCGCTGTTTTTACAGCGATGTCAGATATTATTCTCGGTTATCTGCTGACACATAACTCCTTCGAACTTCCCGTGCAATTTGCATTACTGCTGGTTGCTTCCGCCTGCCTGTATCTCTCAGGTATGGTGTTCAACGATGTGTTTGACCGGAAAGTCGACGCGGAAGAACGACCTTCGCGGCCGATTCCCTCCGGTCGCATTTCCACACAGAACGCGGCGGTCCTGGGCGGGCTGCTGATGTTGGCGGGCGTCGGTGCCGCTCAAACGGTCGGTAAGCAGAGTCTGATTGTCGCCGGTCTGCTGGTGGTGGCCATTCTCAGTTATGACACCATCCTGAAAAAAACAATCGTTGGCCCGCTGATGATGGGGATCTGCCGATTCCTGAATGTGATGCTGGGGGCCAGCGCCGTGGCCCGGGAAATTAATCTCTGGGTGAAACCGCAACTGCGGATCGCCGCAGCCCTGGGTCTGTTTATCGTCGGGCTCACCTGGTTTGCGCGAATGGAAGCAAAAAAAAGTCATCGCGGGCACTTGATCGGCGGCACACTGGTGATTAATGCAGGACTGGGTGCGCTGGTCTGGATGCTGGCCACTTATCCCTGGCCACGCGAAATCAATCTGAGCATGGTGCTGGCGGCAATCGGCGTGGTGATGTTGACCATTAACCGCCGCCTGGTGCAGGCCATTTTGAATCCGGTTCCTCAAAATGTACAGATCGCAGTCAAAACCATGCTCGCTTCCTACGTGATGTTGAACGCGATCATGGTTTTTGTCTGGACTGCGAATCCCCAGTACGCCATCGTGACAGCCGCATTATTGCTCCCCACGATTATTCTGTCGCGTTGGATGTCCGTCACGTAATTCAGCCGGGCCTTGCGGCTCATGCTACATCGCTGATTGGAAACCCATCACCTGATACCGGGCCAGTTCCATGGCATCTGTAAGTTTGATGGCACAGATACCTTCATAAGAGAGCATCACTTTTCGTGTTCCCAGGGAATCAGGTGAATCGCGTTCAAACAGGACGATCCCGTTCGAAAGTAAAAAGTTCTTGAAAGGAACGGTTTCCTGAAACGAGGTGACCACGATCCCCTTCTTGGGGATACTCTCCGGCCAATTCTCCAAAATAGAACGCCAACCTTCTGCGCTTTGCATAATATCTCTCTTTAATTATTGATCAATGAAAGAACTCATTCACAACGCGAAAGATACGACTTCAGAATCAATTGAGCAAGGGGAACCTTTCCGTTCACCCAACATGCCCCGGCTTTCCTCTGGTATTTTACTGTTCAAAGTAGCCTGTTTCGTCTCAGCGGGGGGAGCTGCGAAGTTCCCGGAACGCGCCGAGAATTCTGCCGCGAATCGTTGGTTTGATTCCGGGGAGCCAGTATGATTCAGCCGCACGCGCTGTGCATTTATCTTCAACATGGATGATCCTTTCAGAGAATCACGTTCCTTGAATCAAAAACGAGAACCAGCGGCGATCTCTTTTGGCGAATTTGTAGCCATGATGGCATTAATGCAGTCATTGGTGGCATTATCCATAGATGCAATGCTGCCCGCACTGACTGAGATCGGTCAGGATCTGGGAGCGAAAGAAGTCAACGACAGCCAGTTGATTGTCTCCATTCTGTTTCTGGGGCTGGCCTTCGGACAGGGAGTTTACGGTCCTTTATCTGATACGACGGGGCGGAAACCGGCGATTTATCTCGGCTTCAGCCTGTTTCTGACGGGTTGTGTGCTGTCTTTGTTTGCAACGGATCTGACCATGATGCTCAGCGGACGGTTTCTGCAGGGGTTGGGACTGGCAGGGCCGCGATCTGTGATAGTGGCGATTATCCGCGATCAATATGAAGGCCCCGCGATGGCACGCGTCATGTCGTTTGTGATGACAATTTTTATTTTCGTGCCGGCCATTGCGCCGACGCTGGGACAGGGGATTTTACTGGTCGCACACTGGCGGGCCATTTTTGCCGCTCTGCTGGGGTGCGGCATCCTGACGCTGATCTGGCTGGTTTTACGCCTGCCTGAAACACTGACTGCCGATCGTCGCATTCCGTTTTCTCTGATGCGAATCAAACGTGCGATTCAGGAAGTCTGTTCGCACCGCGTTTCGCTGGGATACACGATTTCCCTGGGATTGATTTCAAGTGCCTTTCTGGGGTATTTGAGTTCGGCGCAGCAGATCTTTCAAAAACAGTACAAACTGGGGACGATGTTCCCGCTGTACTTTGCAATTCTGGCGCTGTGCATCGGCAGCGCTTCGTTTGCGAATGGCAGGCTCGTGATGCGGTTCGGCATGCAGCATCTTTCGCGCTGGTCCAAACGTATTTCGACGGTCATATCCCTGTTGTTTTTTCTGTATGTGCTGTCGGTCGGCGGTCAGCCGCCACTCTGGTCGATGATGGCGTATATGATGGCCATTCTGTTTTGCTTCGGGATTATGTACGGAAATTTGAACGCCATGGCGATGGAACCTCTCGGTCATATCGCGGGGGTCGGGTCGGCTGTGATGGGGGCACTCTCGACTTTGATTTCCGTCCCCTGCGGCATTCTGATCGGCCACAGTTACAACGGCACCGTGATTCCCGTGATCGGCGGATTTACCATCTCAGGAGTGTTGATCGTAGCCGTGATGCACTGGGTGGAATCGAAAGGTGACAAGACGAGTACGGAACAAGAAAATCCGGAAGGAATGTTGTAATTGCAGGAACGACAGCGCAGGCAGGTTAAATTGTGTCGGCGTTTGTGATATGGTGAGAGTGTTTTTTAAACGCACGTCGATCTGGGAGTTTGACTCTGTTCTCAGGGTTCGTCTCTGATCAGACTGGTGAAATCAGTATTCAGGTTCGGAATTTGTAATGGGTTATCAGTTCAAGCAACAGGAGTCGTTGGTGCAGGGAGTCCGTCGGATTGCACGCGAGCAAATGAGCCAGGCGCTGCTTGCGCTGCAGAACCCGGAACGGAACCAGCATCAGGCCATTCATGAGGTGCGTAAACAGTTTAAGAAACTGCGTGGTTTGATTCGCCTGGTTCGTTCGGGACTGGGCGACGAGTATTCGCAGATTAATCTCTGGTATCGAGATGCCGGGCGGCGTCTGTCACGCGTTCGAGATGCGGAATCCATGCTGGAATCGCTAGGGAAACTGCGTGAACGTTTTTCGGACAGTGCTCATGCAGAAATGTTTTCGGAATTCGAAAGCAGGCTGCTGGCCCGCAAACAGCGCATTGTGGAAGAGTGGATTGACCTGGACGCCGATTTGAAAAAATTATCAGGTCAACTTGAAGAAGGCCATCGAAAGATTGAAAACTGGAAGATCAAAGGGCCGGCAGGGAAAGTGATCAGTCACGGTTTGCAGAAAACCTATCAGCGCGGGGCAAAGGCATTAAAGGATCTGCGTCGTTGCCCGAGTGATGAGCTGTTTCACGAATGTCGCAAACGCAGCAAATATCATCTGTATCATATGCGGCTGCTGGGTGATCTCTGGAAACCGATTCTGGCAGCCCGCATTGCAGAACTGGATCAGTTAAATGATTTTCTCGGCGACGATCATGATCTGGCCGTGATGATGCAACTCATTCAAAGTGAACCAGAAACACTGGGATCGTCTGCAGGCATTGATCGGCTCCTGACAATCATCGGCCAGCAGCGGCAGGAATTGAAGTCGGCAGGACTCAAGCTGGCTGATCGTATTTTTGCAGAGGAGCCACAGGCATTCGCCCGTCGCATGAAAGCCTACTGGAGCCTCTGGCGGGATCAGAACTCTCAGTAACCGTGTCTCGGTTTTTAGGTCATTGCCTGTCAGTTCTTGAATTCTGCCGAATTTCAGAGTAAAGTGATTTGAACGGTCAGATTTGCATTTCTGCAGCAGCAACTTGCGTCAGGGTGTCTGCTGTATCATGACGAGTGAAGTCGGGGACCAGCATGGATTCCACAGAGCACGAAGAGAGACACGAAGTTCAACCTCAGGCGGACTTACAGGTGAAATCAGGTCACACGCCGTTGATTGTCAGAGGACTGGTGATCGTTTTATTGATTGTTGTTCTGATAGGAATCTATTCGGAGCAGATGATTCAGCCAACACAGACAGGGCATTCGTTTAAAGACGATTTACAGAAGCTGGGGCTGGCTTATCACGAATTTCATCGCGTACAGACACATTCTCCCGCAAGCTTGGATGAACTCAAGGAATTTCTTGACAATCCGCCGCCGCCACCCAAAGCGACGGGAATTGTTGCTCCCGATTCGGTCTCAGTGGTGGTGTTGCCTGCCTCTCTGGAAGAAATGATTCGGGGAGGACAGGTGGCCGTCATCTGGCAGGCTGCTTTAACCGATTCCGGTCAGGAAAATGATCAATACCTGCTCGCCTATACTGCCGATTCTGCTAAGAACGGTGGTTTTGTTCTGACGGCAGCGGGGCGCCCACTTGAACTGTCAGCAGATGCATTCAAACAGTATCCACTGGTTGCGACAGAACAATCGGAGAAGGACCAGACAGAAACGAAAGAGAATCCCCCTGAGACAGAAGCGAAGGAATAATCTCTCAGTTTGATTCCGCTGCCGGAATCCGTAACAGTGAGATCAGCAGGCCGCGTTTCTGTCCGTGAACCTCTGCAATTTCGGGCAGGTGTCCGCAGACTTCAAAACCGAACTTTTCATTCAAGTGTCGCGTGCCCTCATTGTGATCAAAGTGCATGCCGACGAGTGTGGTGATTCCCAGTGCAGGGCAGGCGTCGATCATCTTTTGTAACAGAAACGTACCCAGCCCCTGTTTCTGATGCGAATTCGCGAGGTACAGGCTGACTTCCGCCGTCTTATCGTAAGCGGGGCGACCGGCGTAAAACGAAGTCACATAAATGCAGCCCGCGATTTGTCCCGCTGCATCTTCCGCCACCCAGATCGGCCGTTTCTCGGGTGTGAACTGCGCAAACCACTGCAGCCGACTTTCCACGGTGATCGGTTTTGTATCGGCCGTCGCCGTACCAGCCGGGATCGACTGATTGTAAATCTCAACGATGGCAGGCAAATCATCAATCGTGGCATCGCGGGTGGTGATCATGGTGGCCTGTTCTTATGCAATGTCTTTGAAACAGTGTCGCTCGTTTCTGATACATTTTGTCAAAATACTAATAAACCGTTTTACTGCTTCCGTTGATCAAATTACAAATGAAATTACGATGACTACTACGAGAATCAGGGGATAAGCCAAACGCGACCAGAAGTCGATTCGTGCCACCAGCCGTTTTTTCTGAATGCTCTCCCCTTTGATCAGGAACGTGTTGATAACAGTCTGTATTAATCCGGAAAAGACCGTGAGTGTGGAAAGCAGGATGAACCGGTCGATCCGCGTGATATATGAGATGCGTGGTAAAAGCACGGTGATGGCAAACAGATAGGCTACCAGCGTCAAAAATGCCGAGGTAGATATGCCGATATTCGTGCCGGACTGTTCCGGGTTCAACCAGCGGGGAAGCCAGGACATGATCACAATCAGACACAAGGGAATAATCACTTTCAGGATGTAGTAATCCGGCTGTCGGGCAATCTTAATCTTCATTTCATAACCGGCGACACCGACTGGGCTCTGATCGGGATAATAAGCGGCAGGTGCAGCTTTGAAGGACAGGATATCAAAGTCGGGCAATGAGAACTGTCTGGCAATACTAGATGTTCTGCCGAATTCACCGACCAGTGAGACCATCCGGACTTGCTTTTCTGACAGACCTACCGCGGCGAGCTGAATGGAGAGTTCCTGCTGATCGAAGGGAAAATCTCGCAAGTTCAGGGGTTGTGAGAAATGTCCCCACACCTTTTGACGAAAAATGACCGTTCCGTCCGGCTGGATTTCGACTGACTCAGGATAAGAGTTCCAGGCCATCTGCTGGCTGACGATAGTCAGTCGCGGATTCCAGACATCCGTCAGGTCCACATGCAATGGACCGGGGCCTTGATGTTGCAGAAGGGGATTCTTCCAGTGTGCCTCATAATAGATGCTGGCCGCGAAGCTCTGATCAGCGGAGTTCACTTCATCGATATCAATGACAAAGACGATGATCTGAACCTCTGTGGGTCCTCCCCAGGCCGAGGGGCGATTCATTTCCGGCTTTGACTCTTCGAGCAGTGCTGAGGGTTTGACTTTTCCGACTCCTTCCGCATCCGCAGGGGAGGGAATCGTTGCCTGGACCGGAGGATCCTCGCTTAAGGACGGTGATGCATTGCGTTCGGGGCCTTGGGTAAAACCGTAGCCCGGCACTGCCAGGAGATAGGCGATCACTGCGGCGAAAAGAACTGATCGAGATAGGTATGCTTTCACCACTGCTGTGTCCATTATCAAATTTTCAACGCAAGCCTGATCGAGAATGAGAATTCATAATAAATTGGCCGATCGCCTGCGATTCCCGCGTTCGCTCCGCAATTATACTCGCTGCCGCTCTCCCGGTCCCCATAATTTTTCGTTTCGGGCCTGTTCCCGAAGTACCAGGCTGAAAGGGCATGTTAAAGTTACCCAGTTTTGCCCGAGATATCATATCATCAAGCCGGGAGCCTGTTTCGGAAGTTCAGTGGCCTTACGACCGGCATCTTGGATCCGGCAATGCTGGAAACGGTCTACTCAACCCACGCCGGCCCTCATCTGCGGTTTCTGGAACCCGAATAGGGAAGTCAAGTCTGGCTTCAATTTCCCAGATACCAGACTTTCATTGCTGCTTTAGCTTGTTGAGGATTGCCTTTAATATCGAACCTTCTTCCCGTCGGTTGAATGCAATCAAGGATGATCTGGCAACAATCGCCAACGCGAATGACGTGATGGGAAAAATAAAAATTTCTGTGGTATTCGACGCAACGCGTGAAGCTGTCGTCATCGACGGCATCGATCAACTGTTCGAGTGCCACTTCACCCATATCAATCAGTTGAGTGGCAGGGCTCCCTTTTCCTGGAACTTTCTGGTGCATCATGCCACCATCCCGTGGGTCGCCGAAAATGTCGCAGCTGCCTGGTTGAGCTATTTGAATTCCATTCTGATCCCGCAGCTGGTAGATCAGTTCCGCTACCCGTTCTCGAGGTGTCATTACTTCCAGAGACTTTGTCGTTTTCCGTGAATGCGCTTCGTCTTCCTGAATCATGCGGGATAAAATTTCTGCAGACTTTCTGGCTCGTGTCGAATATTTACTTTGGGGAAAATATTTTACAATATCGAGAAAACTCTGAAGTATTTCTCTGCGTTGCACTTCCGGATCGCGGAAGTCAAGCACGGTACTCCACATAAACGATTTTGCCATGTCCTCGGATAAGGCACTTTTAAGCCCTTCCCTACCCACTGGTTTTCCGGTTTGTAAATCGGGGATCTCAGCGATGTACTCAATCAGGTCCTCTGCCTGTTGGTTTAATCCGTTACCATAACAGCCGCGGGCGAGAATAAACAACTCAACCAGTTCACTTGTCCTTTTACCGAAATTTCTGAGATGATCCTCTTCCGGGTCGATCGCACGTAAGTACTTCAGCCTCTGGATGACATCATCACCAAGATCGACTTCTTTGAACCGATACAATTCTCCTGTGAGCATGTTGTATTCATCACCTGAGTATGTTGTGGTACGCATGCCAAGAGTAAAAACTTTCCTTTTCGCCTCATGGGAATCCAGTAAAAAGACATTTGTAAATTGAGGCTTTTCTTTTTCATCAGTGGGTGATCTGTAGTGGCCAAGATAAATCTGCAGATACTTCTTGTCGTTGAGAACTGGGACTCCCAGCGAATCGAACCAGTCGAATAACGCGCGGCTGTGCGGAGAGATGAGATGCTTCGCTGGCAGTTCACTTTTGTGAATCGAACTGGTAACTGTGGGAGAGACTTCGGATTCTACGCCTGTGTTTTGTCTCGAAGGAACAGGCTCCGGTTGATCAGAGCAGGCCATGCAGAGAGAGAATAAACCCGGGAGAGCCAACAACAGCAGGCGTTGCATTATGAACTCCTTTTTAGAAGCGGATTTTGTCATCTGGCAGCAGGTCTGATCTTATGAAACTCAGCGGGATTGAGATAGATCAATCAGCAAGAATCACAGAATTGACTTTTATGAACCACATTGTTATTCAAGGTGAGTTTTGCCCCTCACCGCATCTGCCCCAGCATTTTGCGGGCGGCGTGGCCCAGCATGACCGTATCCACGCCGACGGTGATGAGGGTGAAACCTTTTTCAATGTAGGGTTTGACCGCGTCGACCGTCACGCCGAAAATGCCGAGAGGCATGTTGTGTTTTTGGCAGACTTCGGAGACATGTTGAATCGCGCCGGTGACATCGGGGTGATCGATTTCGCCGATGCGTTTCAGACTGGCGGAAAGATCGTAGGGGCCGATCAGAACCGCATCGACGCCCGGCACTTTTACGATCTGTTCGATGTCATTCACGGCGTCAATATGCTCGGCCTGAACCACGACGGTGATTTCTTCGTTTGCTTTTGCCAGGTAGTCGTCAAAGGAGAAGCCGTAACCGTGGGCGCGGCCCAGGCCGACCCCTCGGGTACCCTCGGGGGAATAACGGGACCAGGAGACAACCTGCTCCGCGGTTTTTGCCGAATTGACCAGCGGTGCAATAATTCCCGCGGCCCCGAGATCAAGGGCTTTTTTGATCTGCACTTCTTCCGGTGCAGCGAGTCTTACCAGGCAGGGTAATTTATGCCCCACGCGTCCGACGATGGCCAGCAGATCAGCGGGCGAGTACGTACTGTGTTCGGCGTCGAGAAACAGCCAGTCGTAACCGACGTCTGATAAAACCTCTGCCGTTTCCGGGCAGGAGAGCGTTACCAATGGTGAAAGCAGTAGTTCACCCTGTTTGAGTTTCGAGCGGAAGTTGTGTGGCATGGGGAAGTCCTCAAAAAAGTCTGTGATAGATTGTTTCCTCTATCTGTGTTCGGTATTCTGAATTAAGAGTGTACCGTTTTTATAATTGATTCCAGATACCGGGAAACAGCTGATGTTCAAACCAGTTTCGTTTTTGCGATCAACGCTTTTTGTTTGTCTGTTTACAGCCTTCATAGTAGCTCCGCTCTGGGGGAATGACAAGAAAGCCGAACCGACAAACGCGGCGGAAGCTGCTGCGAAAAAAGCAGAAGAGGCAGCGGCGGTGAATGAAAAGTTCGCCGCCTGGAAAGCGACGCTTTCACCGGAACAGCAGGAGTGGGAGACCGTCCTGGAAGAGAACCTGGGTGGTTTTTATCTGCCGATCTATAAAAAACAGAAGGTGGCAGGGCAGGTGACTGCCTGGGATTATGTCGCCGACGATCCGAAACTGCCGCGGGTGTTATTGATTGGTGATTCGGTATCGCGCGGTTACACACAGTCTGCACGGAAAGCACTGGCGGGCAAAGCGAACGTGCATCGCGCCCCCGAGAATTGTGGCCCGACCGCGACCGCTCTGAAAAAACTCGACATCTGGCTCGGCAAGGGGAACTGGGATGTGATTCATTTCAACTTCGGTATTCACGACCGCCGCACCCCCGCTGCCGATTACGAATCGCGTCTGCAAACACTCGTGGACCGTTTGAAGAAAACGGGCGCCAAACTGGTCTGGGCCAGCAGTACGCCGATACCCGCGGACTGGAAAGAAGGCCCTGAGATCAAAACGCTGCTCGAAGAAAAGAATGAAATTGCCGCCCGGGTAATGAATAAAAACGGGGTCGAAATTGACGATCTGTTTACGTTCATCACCCCGCATCTCGCAGAAACACAAAACCCGAAAGACGTGCATTTCAACGGGAAAGGTTACGACATGCTGGGCGAACAGGTCGCGAAACACATTGAAGGTTCTCTGAAAAAGAACTAGGGAACGAGTAATATTTCAATAATTATCCTGGAGAAGGCTGGCAAAGTGAGCGGTACGGCGCTAGCCGCCGTTTTTGGTAAACGTGGCGTCTCAAACAAACGGTGGCTGGCGCCATGCCGCTCAGAAGTTGGTTTGTTTCAGCAAACATTCGCTACGACAGCAGCCAGTAACCGATGCCGGCGATCAGGCAGATGCCGGCCAGGACTGAAGCGGCGATCAACACGTTTTTGTGTTTGCTTCGGGCGACATACTGGTTGGGAGAAGCGACGCGGAAATGGTAAGTGGCAGCGATCGACAGGGTATTACCGGGAAACAGGATTTGCTCCTGAACCCGCCGGCCATCGACTTCGATGCCGTTTTTGCTGTTGAGATCGGAAACAATCCAACCGGTGTTTTCAAAGTGGAAAGCGCAGTGTTCTCCCGAAACTCCCGGTCGGTCGAGCTGAATGTCACAACTGGCGTTGCGGCCTAATACCACCCGCTGTTGTGCGATGGGGAAGCGTTGTTTATCGTCGAGTGAAATGAGTTCGATTGGCTGTATCTCATTGCGGAGGGCGTCGGTCGCCTGTTGTGCCTTGAGGTCTGTCGATTCCAGGGGGACCGCGTGACGCAGGATACCGCTTTTCGAAATGTCCGATTCGCCGCGCGTCAGCCGTTCGATGCCTTCTGTTTTCTGCTGTGCCAGTTCAGCGACATGGCTGGCCGTCGCGATGCGCGAGGAGAGTTGTGGTCGGACGATGCTGGACTGGGCAATCGCATTTCGCGCCTGGGCTTCGCGCACCCGCTGGGATACGATTTTGTTGAATCGGAACTCAACCGGTTTTCTATTCGCAAAAGGTTTTAACGCAGCAGCCACTTCGTGCATGGACTGATACCGGTCTTCCGGCTGTTTGGCCATCATTTTTTCTACAATGGAAACGACTTCCGCCGGTACATTGGGAGCGATTTCGCTGATGGGCTGCGGTGTTTTCTGTCGATGTGCCTGAATTTTCTGGGCGGCAGTTCCTGTAGGAAAAGGGAGTTTACCAGTCAGCAGAAAATACATCGTACAACCGAGACTGTAGATATCGGCGCGGGAATCTACGGTCTGCCCGTTCTGGGATTGTTCGGGAGCAATATATTCGGGGGTGCCGACGCAGCCATGTCCGAAAATCATCGCCAGTGAAAATTCGGCTTCGGGATTATCCTTCAGCAGCGCCAGACCGAAGTCCAGCACTTTGACGACGCCTTGAGAATCGATGATCAGATTTTCCGGTTTTAAATCCCGGTGGACGATACCCGCCTGATGTGCGTTTTCAAGACCCAAAGCCGCCTGATAGACGACATCACAGGCCTGCGGTGTCGGTAAGGACCGCTGTTTGAGCAGCACCAGTTCCAGCAGGCTGATCCCTTTGACGAATTCCATGGCGATGTAACAGATGGCACCGGTGTCATCGTAGTTAATGGTACGCACGACATGCGGATGTTTTAAACGTGCACCGGCGGTCGCTTCGAGTTTCAGCCTTGTGAGCATGCCTGTATCGTTGCGGCATTTCTCATTGAGCACTTTCAGAGCGACCGGCGCTTGGGTTTCGATATCTTCTGCCAGATACAGGCTGCCCATCCCGCCAAAACCGAGAATTTCCAGGACTTTGTAGCCATGAATGAAAAAGCCCCGCGTGCGGCCTGCCAGCAGACGCTCTCCCTGATAACGGGTCAGTACTTTTGCGGTCACCAGTGACTGGGCGGCTGCTTTCGCAGAGACCGCATCTTCCAGATGCAGCCTGTCGATGACTGCGCGAACCTCATCCGTCGAGAGTAGATGACTCTCCTTTAATAATTCAAGGAAAGATTCGGTATCGCGCGGTTTAGACATACACACACTGCTGTGGGAAATGATGTGGGAAACATCCGCCATTATATACATGTGCAGTTCATTATGGTAGAGGTTTTGAAATGGTACTGTGTCTCAGTTTAAATTGCTAACTTCTTCTGAGAGCGGAGGCTACGTCGTTGAGAGAGTGTTGCGATTATATCGATTATGACGGCTGCTCATGCGGACTCTTTGATCGGGAACCGGCTTGTCTCCGTCTCAGAGGGCTGCCACTTTCAACACGCTTTTTCTTGACAGAAGTCACACGCGCTATTTATATTGGATGAAATTATCCAGAATAAAAGCCGAGGGTCCAGGGAGAACTGACAGTCATGTTTTTAAATTTGAATCTGCCGCGTTTCATTTTAATGGCTCTGGTCGTTTCCGGAGTTCTGACGATCGCCGGATTTGCTGCGGAGACCACCAAAAAAGATCAGGTCTGCGAAAAGAAAGCGGCGGCTGGCGATGGTGAGAAAGTAAATCAGAAATTGGTGTCTATCAGCGAGGCACGAGAGCAGGCGCGCCTGTTACATGAGACATTGCATTCCACACTGCTGATCGTCCATCGCAAATATTATCGCGAGGATGAAAAACTGCCGATTCCCTCCAGTGTGCTCGACGATGTGTTTGAAGAAATGCAGCGCACACGGAACATCAACTTCCGCTGGATTTCCGTCAATGCGGAAGCGATGAATATCGACCACGAGCCCAAAACGGATTTTGAAAAAAACGCCGCAGAAGCGATCTCGTCAGGCAAAACAGAATTTGAGCAGGTGGAAAAAGGGATCTACCGTCATGTGGGAAGAATCTGCCTGCCTTCTCAATGTCTCAAATGCCACATGCCCAACCGCCGCAGCACCGACACCCGTTTTGCAGGTCTGATTATTTCACTGCCCGTAAACGAGAAATAATGGCGGGGGGAGCAGATAAACCTGACTCACTTCGTCATCTGATAATCTAACGTGAACTAATGCTGATCCCGTTCGGGAACGCTGTTTGGATGCCGTCTGCACGCGGATTCTGATAAGATTACAGTCAGTTGCGGTCTCTGAATTTTGAGTGGTTTTTCCGAGTGAAGTTGAGGTCGGTTCATGAGTGGAATTATCGGTCATACAATGTATGCGATCCTGGCGGGTAAAGCGGCTGCGCAGAAAAAGCTGCCTGTTGTGTCTGTGATGAATCAGCACTATGCCAGTTATCTGGCGGGTGCGTATCTGGGCTGTGATATTCAAATCATGCCGGAAGCGATTTGCGTCGATACCGGCCAGGAAGTCGGCTTTGGAACCGCGCCGCTGGATCGAAGTCCGTTGACGGGCGGTGAAGTCAAACCGTGGTCATTGAAATTTGAGTCGAGGGAATATCGTCCTAAAGAAATTCATCACCTGTTTTACGGCCGTGCGCATGTGGTGTTTGGCTGGACGCCGGCAGAGCGAAAATACACGGTTCCCTGGGACCATTTGCCTGACTATGCGGCGATGGTGTTTCAGGATGCCAAAGACCTGTATGGTCCCGGCGAGCGCAAGCTGGCTTATCTGTTTGGCTGGCTGGCCCATATTGTGGGGGACAGTCTGATTAAATCGGTCCAGCCGGGAATCACGCTTGATCTGTTGGGGGGCAAATACACGCCGGCCAATCGCCCGATTCAGGATCTGGTGACATTTCACGAAGTGGGACGGAAAGAGTTACACCTGGATTGGGCCAGTCTCCTGACCGATCTGGCTGAGACACCAGTCGAGCCGGTACAGTTACACTACATGCGCGTGGGGCAACCGCGAGGCATGCTGGCCGCCGACTTTCCCGATGCCTGGGCGCCACAACATGAAGCACTTTTGCTGCGTGTTCTGGAAGAGAATCGCCGTTATCAGAAAATACGCAATCCGCGACTGATTAAAGAATATGCGCTGAAACAATCGGGAACACGCTGGCAGTGCGACGAAGTACTCAGCCGCAAGGCAGGCGGGCTCACCTATGCGGAAATGGTCGAAGCGGCGGACAAGGCAAATTTCCGGCATGCGTTATGGGAAATGGGGGAAGCGATTGCCGGGTTATTTGAGCAGGTGATTGAACGCGTGCCTTATCTGCAGAATCTACCTGACACGACCAGTCCCAGCTGGGATGAAATTACGGTTCGCTGGAAAAAAGCGTAAGCGACTGCCCGTTCGCTGTACCTGCAAGTAAAGAGAGGCCACGAAAAATAAACGGACTATGTTACTATTGAGTCATCGTCTTTTTTTTGTTGGCTTCGTGTTTGGCGATCCATTTTTCGGGATTGGCATCGAAGGCTTTGGCACAACCGCTGCAGCAGACCCAGTAAGTTTTTCCCTGGTACGTCACTTGCGAAGTTCCCAGTCCCCCCGAGATGACACAGGTTTTATCGCCGTAATCGGAATCGCTTTTTGCAAACGAAGTTCCCTGGCGGCGCGTGTTGATGGTATCAATGCGGGCGTAACTGTCGCCGCGCAAATCATAAATTTCCAACATGTAGCGGTCGTTGTTCTGCTGGTTGAGAATAATCTGTGCGTGTTTTTTCTCGTCCGCGGGTTCGACCAGTGCGAGACTGAGCTTGTAAGTCGAGTGCATCACATTGGGATTATCATCGCCCGGCACTTTTTTAAGAGGGACCGAAAAATTGCCTTCATAAATCTGTTTCTGTCCGGCTTTATTGGTGAGCGTCAATTGATATTTTTGCTTGTCAGTCAGATAGGTCAGACGCGCGTTTTCATAGTAGCGGCTTTTATCCGCCGTCATGACCAGCGCCGGTTGAGCCGGATTACTTTGCAGATCCCAGACCCAGCCTAAAGTTTCCACAGAACTGAAACCGCCGATTTTTTTAAATGTAGTCCCCCCCCAGTCGCCGAGCATAATCTGCAGTGGTTTGAGGGCCTCCAATACATTATCGAATTTCTGCTCGTCGGGAGCATCTGCCCCGGAAGCCGCCGTGGTGGAACTGCCGCCTAATGTAATGGGCTGAAAACGCCGGGCCGGTTTTGCCTGTTTTGCATTTGATTCACTGGCGGGGTTGGCTTCCATATCGATCGCACCACCAGATCCCAGCTCAACGGCGACTTCTTCTGTGATCTTTTGCGGTGTTTCCGAGGAACTGCAACTCACGCAGCAGGCCAGTGGGAAAGTCAAGAGTAATACAAAATAATTGTGCCGCAGATACATAGCAGATCGCTCCCGAACTTGTAACAGGTTTGCGTTTAAAAATGCACTTGGTTTTACTGGTAAAACAGGAATGTTTTATCGATGAAATAGTATAACAGTCTGTTCACGTTTTTGTCACTGTGAATTCAGTTCTGATAAAATTTCTGCATTCCTGCAGCGGTGCTTTGTGTATCGTCTGGGTCGAGAGTACAATCGTTCGCTTAACGCTCATCTAAGAGAATTCGTTTAGAAGTGAGGGCCGTGCTATGAGTACCGCACCATCGAACGACACAGAATCGATGGAAGTTGATCCTGTTTTTTTAAACGCGAAACGTGAAGCCTGGGTGATTCTGGGTTTGTGGGTGGTCGCGTTATTGTGGTCAGTTCCTTATTGTTATCTCAATGGATTTCAGACTGGATTGAATCCTGAGACCGTTGAAACCACAATGGGTATCCCTAGCTGGGTTTTCTGGGGAATCGCCTTTCCCTGGGTCGTGGCTGACCTGTTCACAATCTGGTTCTCCCTGTTTTACATGAAAGAGGACGACCTCGGAGTCGCTCACGAAGGTGAAGATCTCGCAGAAGAGATTGCAGAGATGCACGCAAAACAAGATGCAACGACTGCCGGGGGGAATGAGTCTTGAACTTTCTATCTAATACAAACGCCAGTTTACCAACCGTGTTTGCCGCATCTGGTTCTGATGCGGCACTGGTTACGTTTTTGATTTATACGGCCGCCGTGTTTGTGCTGGCTGCTTTATCAAACCGCTTATTGAAAAGCAAAAATTTCGTCAGTGAATACTTTCTGGGAAGCCGTGGGCTGGGTGTTTGGGCGTTTGCATTAACTTTCGCCGCAACCAGCAGTTCCGGCGGGAGCTTTACCGGATTTCCATCCAAAATCTATACACACGGCTGGATTCTCGCGCTCTGGATTGGCAGTTATATGGTGGTGCCGATCTGTACGATGGGCTTCATTGGCAAGCGGCTCAACCAGGTGGCACGACGTTCCGGTTCGATCACGGTGCCCGATGTGTGTCGTGACCGGTTTAACAGCCCCGTCTTCGGTTTGATGGCGGTGTCGCTGATCGTCTTTTTCATGTCGTTCAATCTGGTTGCCCAATTCAAGGCGGGGAGCTTGATCCTGCAGACACTACTGGAAGGCGTTACCCTATTTGAAAGTACTGCGGATGGATTATCGCAGGCCGTATCGGGCATTCCTTTTCTTTCCAGCGCGGAGAGTCCTGAATATCTGTTGTGTCTGTTAGTATTTGGCATCGCCGTGATTCTTTACACCACCTATGGCGGTTTTCATGCCGTTGTCTGGACTGACGTGATGCAGGGAATTGTGATGGTCGTCGGTGTGATCATCATGTTGCCTCTGGCAATTTCGCAGGCGGGGGGGCTGGATAACACCACCAGACTGATGGCGAAAATGACGCCGCCCCGTATCTCAGCAGCAGAAAAAGGGGGAATCACGCTCACGTTAGACAAGCCCAGCCAGGAGACGGTAATAATTGATGCGGGAACCTGGATTACGGATGAACCAATTGCCGATCAAAAAATACCACTCTTGTTTCGTGTGACGCGTGCCACTGAGATTCCCGCGGGTGAGACTACAGTTAACGAAGTCAAGGTTCTCCAGCTGACGACGCTGGACGATATTGAGCGAATTCTCGGTCGGAAAGAGCGTGAAAATTTTCTGAATGATGTGAGCGTTTCAAATATTGATTTGAAAGCCTACGCCTACGGGGAAGAAGGGAGCCAGCAGGGGACCTACCTTGTCGGTCCGGGGCCCAGCGCGAGTAGTTCCAGCGGTTTCTTACCTTTAAGTCTGGCGATTTCCTTCTTCTTCATGTGGGCCATTTCGGGGACAGGGCAACCGGCCAACATGGTGCGGTTGATGGCATTTCGTGATACAAAAACGTTGCAACGTTCGATTTGTACCGTCGCCATTTATTACACACTGATTTATTTTCCGTTAGTCGTCATTTTCTGTTGTGCCCGCGTTTTGTTACCGGGAATGGAAGGTGATTCGGATCGCATCATGCCGGCGATGGCGGTCTTTCTGACAGAAAATATCGGCATGGGCTGGCTGGCAGGTCTCCTGGTGGCAGCTCCTTTTGCGGCTGTGATGTCCACCGTCGACAGTTTTCTGCTGCTGATCTCTTCTGCCTGGGTCCGCGATGTCTATCAGCGGAATATCAATCCTGAAGCGAGCGAGAAAACGATTAAACTGTTGAGTTATCTGGCAACATTTGTAGTGGGAACCGCCGCGATGCTTGTGGCAGTGAACCCGCCGAAATTCCTGCAGGATATTATCGTTTATGTCGGCAGTGGTCTGGCAGCCAGTTTTCTGGCGCCGATTGTGTACGGACTCTACTGGAGACGGATCAATGCCGCGGGGGCGATGGGTGCGATGATTGGCGGGTTTGCCGTGCATCTTGCCATGTATGTGGCCGGGTATTTTGTGAATGGAAGTTTCTTCAAACCATACCAACTATTTGATTTCGATCCGATTATCATCGGCTTGTTCGTCTCATTCATTTCCGGGTATATTGTGACAAAAGTGACCGCACCGCCGCCGGATGAATTAGTACAGAAATATTTTTATACCACGAAGACCAAAGCCTGATTTTGGTTTTTCGATTCACTCACCTTGCCATCAGAGGATCATGCTATGGAATATATCGACGCACATTCGCATGTCTGGACTCCTGATATTAAAAAATATCCGTTGGCCCCGGGTTATCAGGTTTCTGATATGCAGCCGCCCAGTTTTACTGCGGAAGAGTTGCAGGCTCAGATGATGACGGTGGGAGTGAATCGGGTGGTTCTGATCCAGATGTCATTCTATGGGTTTGATAACAGTTATATGCTGGACTGCATGGCCAAATATCCGGGCATGTATTCGGGTGTGGCTGTCATCGATCAGAATGGTGACAATCCGACGCCGGAAATGTTGGCGCTGAAAGCAAAAGGCGTGCGTGGATTCCGGATCGCTCCTAAAACCAAAAAAGTCGATGAGTGGCTGGATGGAGCCTGTATGGAGCAGATGTGGAAAACCGGTGCCAAAGAAGGCATGGCGATGTGCTGTCTGATGAATCCGGACGGCTTGCCCGCTTTGGATAAAATGTGTCAGAAACATCGGGATACGACTGTTGTGATTGATCATCTTGCCAGAATTGGTGTCACAGGTGAAATCGATCCGAACGAAGTCGACCAGTTATGCAAGATGGCCAAACATCCGAATGTGTATGTGAAAGTCTCCGCGTTTTATGCGCTGGGAAAAAAGAAGATGCCCTATCATGATCTGTTACCGCTGATCAAAAAAGTGTATCAGGCTTTCGGCGCCAATCGGCTGATGTGGGCGACAGACTGTCCTTATCAGGTACAAGGCGATCATTCCTATCAGGCATCGATCGGATTGATCAAGAATGGCTTGCCGTTCCTTTCCGCTGACGATAAAGACTGGATTTTGGAAAAAACGGCGGAAAAAGTATTCTTCCAGGGCATTTAATTTTTAAAGTGATTCAGGTCCTCTCATGGATGCGCGATATCAGATTGAAGATACAAGTCGGATTATTTCTCCGGGTATGATTATCTTTAAGGACATTCTCGAA
>NZ_CALFPF010000762.1 GCF_937919775.1 uncultured Gimesia sp. | reverse complement strand
AATTCCATTCCGCATTGATAAAATACAATTTCGAATTGTACCCTAACAAATTTTTATCCTGTAGTGAAGCACATGAATCAACTCAATCGTTTTACACAGATTTTCCGACAACTTGTCTGTCTCTCAGGAACAATATTCTTTCTTCTGAACGGCGCGGGAAACCTGTCGGCTGATGAGAAACCCGGTAAAGCCTCCGCAACCGATAAGGCTTCAGCAGACGCGCAGCAGGTTGCCTTGTTAAAACTGTTCGTCAGCGAACTCGTGCCGATTACTCCCGGCAAAGGGATGTTCCCGAAAACCTTTCAAATGGGCTCTGAAAAAGGTGAGCCAGCAGAAAAGCCTGTTCATACGGTGACATTTGGGTCGGATTTCTGGATGAGCAAGTATGAAGTTCCTCAAGATCTGTACGAGACGGTCATGGGGGAAAATCCCAGTCGCTGGAAAGGTCCACGCAACGGGGCTGAAATGTTTGACTGGCGCACCGCGAATGCGTTTTGTGAGAAACTGACGGTTCTGTTACGGAAAGCAGCATTCATTGCCGCCGATGAGGAAATCCGTCTCCCCACCGAAGCCGAGTGGGAATACTGCTGTCGGGCAGGCACATCCACTGAATATAGTTTTGGTGATGACGCACAAAAACCGGGAGATGCAGGCAAACTTGCTCGAATTCTGGATGAATATGCGTGGCATACCGGTAATGCGGCCGGCAATGATCCCCCCGTGGGTGCTCTGAAACCGAATCCGTGGGGATTATATGACATGCACGGATACCTTTGGGAGTTCGTCGCAGATCCCTGGCACGATAACTATAAAAATGCTCCCGGGGATGGTACTGTGTGGGGTGCAGGGGCTCCGGACAGCTCACGTGTGATTCGAGGAGGAGCGTGGACTGATCGCCATGATCGTCTCAGATCTGCATTTCGTACAAAGGTGGCACCAGCAACTTCCAGTCCTGCACTGGGGTTACGTTGTGTGAAAGCAAAAGTGAAAAAATCGGAAAACTAGGCTCTGCGAATTGCAGGGGCGTAGCAGCGGTGATACTCTTTTACATAGTTCAAGAGGCTTTCGACATGAAATCTGGTTTTGACTGATTAAATGGAGTCTGGCTGGCATTGAGCTAGACGTGCGTTTCAAATAGTCCCTGTTATTTTAAAGTATGTAATTAGGCGAGAAGGTTCATCTCCCATGAGTTCAGAGCAACCATCAACTGAAGAAATCAAAACCAGCGAAGAAGCCTTAGAAGCGAAATCATCGGCTGATCAGGCTGCTGAAATTCCCGTCACTGACGAAGCTGGTATGAATGAAGTCGCTCCCTCCGCCAAGATGGAAGAACCTCAAGCTGCGATTACCCCGGAATCTGCACCCGCCACAGAAAACAGCGGTGAAGAGATTACCATTGAATCTTCGGCATCGGAAACGCAGGAGCCTGCGAAAGCAGAACGCAAAGTACAATTGAAGCCCACTGTGGATCCCGCACAGTTTAAGGCGATTCCCTCAACCGGTTCCAGTGTACCCGTTTTGCCACAAAGCTCCGGCAATGAAGAAGCAGACAAAAAAATAGAAACAGACAAAAAAGAGGAAGTGAGCCGGGAAGTACTGGAAGAAGCAGCCATGTTGCAGATTGCACAGGCAGCGACCCCCATCGATATCCCGCCCGAAGTGGATGATATCGGCGATGATCTGGAAGCGGAACTGGCTGCAGCCTTATCAGGTCAGGGAGCAAAGCAGCTTCCCAAAACTCTGAGTGACGAAGAAGTTGCAGCAGAAGAAACTGCGGAAGATATCACGTTACCTACACCCGCCGCCGCAGGCCCCTCGGGTAAGTTGGAAGAGGGACTGGCGGAAGGAGATCGTCTCAAAGGGAAAGTGGAGTCGATCAACAATGACGACGTCTTCATCGACCTGGGAAACCGGGCTTTGGGGATTCCGGGCATTATTCCGCTGAGACAGTTCGGCGAGAAGACTCCGGCGATTGGTCAGGAAGTCGACGTCAGAGTGACCAGTGTCAAAGAAGCAGAAGGGCTGATTGTACTCTCATTACCACGTGGGCGTCACAAGCCGGCAGGAGACTGGGACGCCGTTGCTGCCGGACAGATTGTGGAATGTATGGTGAATAAATCAAATAAAGGGGGCCTTGAAGTCAGTGTTGGAAGTCTGAGGGGCTTTCTGCCGGCCAGTCAGGTTGACCTGTATTTCGTGGGCGACCTGGAACCGTTTGTGGGTCAGAAAATGACCGTGCAAATTACCGAGGTCAATCCGAAGAAACGAAATCTGGTGGTCAGTCGCCGGAAATATCTGGAATCGGAACGGGAAGAAATTCAGAAAGACTTGTGGGAAAAACTGGCCGTCGGTCAGGAACTGACAGGTATTGTCAAGAACATCAAGGACTATGGTGCCTTCGTTGACCTGGGAGGCATCGATGGTTTTCTGCACATCGGTGAGATGAGCTGGAACCGCATCAAACATCCCAAAGACGCGCTGACCGAACAGCAGCAGGTGAATGTCAAAATTCTCAAAATTGACCGCGAGAAAAACCGGATCAGTCTGGGCATGAAGCAATTGCAACAGGATCCCTGGCAATTGGCAGAAGACCGCTATACATCAGGTGCATCTGTTACAGGAAAAGTCACACGTACCACAGAATTCGGCGCGTTTATCGAACTGGAGCCGGGCCTGGAAGGGTTGATTCATATCAGTGAAGTCGATCACCGTCGCATTAAGAGGGTCACCGAGATTCTGAGTGTCGGACAGGAAATCTCTGCCAAGGTACTGGAAGTCGATCCCAACCGGAAACGAATCAGCTTGTCCCTGAAAGCGATGACCGAGAAACCGGAAGAGGCTGTGGTCGTCGAAGAGCAGGCAGCAGCCTACGAGCGAAAACACAAAGGGCCACTGCGGGGCGGCAACGCCGCTGATACCGCTGGTGGCGGCGGTGGTGGTTTGTTTGGTAATCCCACTGATTACAAGTAACTGAAGCTCATTTCTACTGCATCAAAATCAAACAACGGAGTCTGTCTTTTCGAGACAAACTCCGTTGTTTTTTTGGTAGATTGATTTTAGTGTTTTGAGCACCACGGGTTCGAACAGTAATCGATTACAGGTCGCTGCGATTTTGTGAAACGCGCTCTGAAAAGATTCACTCAACAGGCTTGCGGCTGTTAAACGACGACTGATTCCAGCAGCATTCTCAGCTTGCGCAGTTCCAGTGCGCGATCCACGTCACCCAGTAAAGCAGGGATGATCTCGACAGAAAGGAACTGATGATATTCCTGACGTTCAAGCATGCTGATCAGGCGGCTGTAGTCGATTTCACCCAAACCAACCGGAACCTGCAGTTGATCTCTGGTGGAGTCCCTGAGGTGAATGTGACACACATATGGGAATACCAGATCATACGAAGTGTTGCTGTAAGGTCCGCAGGTATAATAGCTGGGATCGAGTGTGATCCCTAAGCCTTTGACCGACTGGCAAAGTTCCGTCGCCGTCCGGGGATCTTCCGTCAACTGGCCGGTCTTGGTTTTGATCGAAAGACAGATGCCGTTGCGGCTGGCAATTTCCAGTAACTGCTTCAACCGGTCAATTTCTGAATTAAACGGAGTTCCCATTGGAGAAGCGGGAATTGTGATCTGAGCAATCCGCAGCAACTTCGCCGCTTTGCACAGCGATTGAAAGTTTTTTGGACTAATATCGTTTTCCAGACAAAAGGCAATCGGCGTGAGCCGGGTGGCTTCTCGAAAACGTGAATTGAATTCTTCCGGTGACTGGGCAACTTCTGATGGCTTGAGGTGATCACTCTCTTCATCCATCCAGATCTCGATTTTGTCAAATTCCAGATCCGTTAGCCGTTCACAACTTACCTCAAACGATTCATCGGAAAAACAACGTGATGATGCAGCTACAAACACGCCGAACACTCCCTTGTTGGCAAATAACAGTTCAGAATGAGCTATTCGTCACTGACTATGTCTTGCCTAAAAAACTCAAACTTGAAAACAACCCACTTTAACTATTTTTTGCAGATCAAGTCATAGAGTAGGATACTATGATAATCTATCCCGGTTTTAACGATTCTGCAAGGTCGATCAGTTTTGATTATTACAGCGGTTTTCCATTTCTTGGGGATTTTAACAATTGTTTGGTCTCTGTTGGCCGATAAAACAACTAAGTCTCAGGTGATCAAGGAGTGGTCTGCCCAAAGGCGAAAATTGCACAATTTCTATCGGACAGAATCGACACTCAATTGTAGGTAGTATCACAGTTTCAGGCTGTATCTGTTCATAATCAAGAATTCAGGGGGAAGGGAAGCCAATGAAGCCTCATTTTTTATGTAGTATGGCCGCTTGTTTGATTCTACCGTTATGCGTAGGGTGCACAAATAGCCAGGTTGTACGGGGTCAGTCGGGCGACAGCGAATTCATGATGAAGCAGCAGGCTGAGATGGTTCAGTATCAGCAACTCATGCACAAGCAGTATGCAGGCCAGCAGGCACCCATCCAGCAGATGGGACATAATCGTCATGGCGCTTATTGCCCACCTGGAGCCGGCTGGAACAACGGACATAAAAATGTCTATCAGCAAAACTGCCGCCCCAGAAATTACCAGACATACAAATACAACCCCCCGGCAGCAGTGTACCCACAGCAAAACCAGCCTCTGGGGGTTGTGCAGTATCCTTACTACACACACAAAGGACCAGATGACTTCTTTCTAAAATAAGCAGGCATCTTTCTCCAGCGAGAAATCGAACCAGGAGTTGACTGAGAATTTCCTCAGACGACTCCTTTTTTTTATGATACTGTCAATGAATCTCGCCCCCCGTCCGGTATATAATTCCGGTAGCGTCTGCCGAATACCCGGCAGAGAACTTTTAGAAATCTCGAAGTAGTGTCCTCATCGATTATGAACTCCAGCAATCCTGAAATCGAGAATGCAGTCAGAGTG
>NZ_CALFPF010000761.1 GCF_937919775.1 uncultured Gimesia sp. | reverse complement strand
CTGGCGTGCTTTCAAACAGCGTGATTCTGGGTTTTCCGTATGCGGATGTCGAAGAGATGGGTTCCGGGTTTATCGTAGTCACCGATAACGATGCGAGTCGTGCGCAACAACTGGCCGATCAACTGGGCGAAACGTTGATCAACCGCCGCGAAGAATTTGTGGCACAACTGATTAGTATTGAAAACGCGCTCGATCAGGCGGAACAACTGGAAGGCCCGATCTGTTTTCTGGATATGGGCGACAACATCGGCGGCGGTTCTCCCGCGGATGGCACGACGATTTTGCACGCGATTCAACAACGCCAGGGGCCGAAAAGTTTTGCCTGCCTGTATGATCCCGCAGCGGCGCAACATGCGATTGCGGCGGGACCCGGTGCCACATTGTCCGGACTGGCGATGGGGGGCAAAACCGATGATCAACACGGGACACCGCTGATCGCCGATGTAACCGTGCTGAGCGTCCACGATGGTTTTTTTACCGAGTCACAGGTCCGTCATGGCGGGAAAACCAAATATCAGATGGGGCCGACGGTGGTGGTGCAAACCGATTTCGGATTAACGCTCATGCTCAACAGTCACCGCACGCCCCCTTTCAGCCTGGGGCAGTTAACATCCTGCGGCATTGATCCCGCCGACTTTCAGATTCTGGTTGCGAAAGGAGTGCAGGCGCCGCTGGCCGCTTACAGCCCTGTCTGTCCGAATCTGATTCGCGTGAATACGCCGGGCGTCACATCCGCCGACATGGAACAGTTTGAGTATCAGTATCGCAGGCGGCCTTTATTTCCATTCGAACCCATCCAATAATCAAGATTCGTAAAACAGTCCCCCACATCATAAAGGATTTGCCATGCAGATCACGAAAATAGAAACCTCGATTGCCGAATCGATCATGCCCGGCCTGCTGCTGGTACGCATTCATACCAGTGAGGGAATTGTGGGTTGTGGCGAAACGTATTACGCTCCACATGCGGTCGCTGCGATGATTCACGACTGGATGTCGCATTATCTGATGGGCAAGAATCCACTCGATATCGAGGCGCACTGGCGGTTTCTGTATGAACGTTCCACCAACTTTGGTTCGCGGGGAACAGAACTGCGGGCGATTTCCGCCATTGATCTGGCGTTGTGGGACATCTTCGGGCAGGTAACATCACAGCCGATCTGGCAGTTACTCGGCGGCTGTGTGCAGGAATCAATTCGCACCTATAACAGTTGCGGCGGTCCTTCTTATGGTGGCACGAGTGATTCGAAAGACGTGGTTCACACCTGGCCCGGTCATGGCTCGGTGGGAAACCAGGGGCCTTTGAATGATTACTGGTCCGCCGTCAATGAACCGGTGGCGCTGGCGGAATCGCTGATCGCGGAAGGTTATCAGGCGTTAAAAGTCTGGACGCTCGATTTCGCCGCGCACAAAATCAACGGCCCGCTGCATATCACGCATGAGGATATCACACAGGCACTCGAACCGTTTCGAAAAATCCGCGAAACGCTCGGCAACAAAATTGAACTCATCATCGATGGTCATGGTTTTTTCCAACTCGCCCCGGCATTACGCATCGCCAAACGGTTGCGGGAATACGACATTCTCTGGGCCGAAGATCTGCTGCGGGTGGATTGCGTGGATACGCTGAGTGATTTTCGTGACAAAGCGCAGATTCCGGTGGCAGTGAGTGAAATGTTCAACGGCCCCGATGATTATCGCCTGGCGCTCGAAAAGCGGGCGGCCGACTTTGTGATGATTGATCCGACGTGGGTCGGCGGAATCTCGCAGACTCGAAACATCACACGGCTGGCGCAGTTTTATAATGTGCCCGTGGTGATGCATGACTGCACGGGTCCTCTGACTCTGCTGTCGGGCGTGCATGTCGCCGCCAGTTCGAATAACGTCGCCTGGCAGGAAAGTCTGCGGGCTCACTTAAGAATCCTGTATCCTCAACTGATTAATAAATCAGTCGAAGTGGAGAAAGGGCGGATTCTGGCTCCGAAAACACCCGGACTGGGGGTTGCCTGGTTATCGGAACTGTTTGTGCCGGGGGAAAATCAGTATCGCATCACGGAACTCGCGTAGTCGGCAACCAGGCGCGAATGTTATTGCAGTCCCGTAATCTTGCCTGACTCGTCGATATCGATCCGCTGGGCAGCCGGCTCCGAAGGCAGACCCGGCATTGTGCGAATTTCTCCACACAATGCATACAGAAAGCCGGCGCCGGCGGAGAGTTTCAAATCGCGCACCGGAAACGTGAATCCCTGAGGGCGCCCTAATAAGTTCGGATCATGCGAAAGGGAATACTGTGTCTTCGCGATGCAGACTGGTAAATTTCCATAACCCAGTTTTTCGTATTCCTGAATGCGATGCTGTGCCAGTGGTTCGTAAGAGACAGACGCGGCTCCATAGATTCTGGTGGCGATCGTTTCGATTTTCGCTTCGATGGGCAAATCCAAAGGATAAAGACAGGCAAACTGATTCGGCTGGGCGGCTGCTTTGACGACCGCTTCGGCCAGCTTGAGTGAGCCCTGGCTGCCCCGCGCGAAGGCATCCGTCACGACGGCGGCTGTCGCGCCCTGTTCCAAAGCAATCCGCTGGATTTCTTCCAGTTCACGCGCACTGTCATCAGGGAAGGCGTTGATGGCCACGACGACGGGCAGCGAGAATTGTCGAATGATGTCGAGGTGCGCCTTCAGATTGATGGCACCGGCACGAATGGCATCCAGATTTTCTTCCAGCAGTGCGGCGGGTAACGGGTTGCCCGGATGCACATCAAACAGACCGCTCTGCAGTTTCAAAGCCCGGGCCGTACAAACGAGAACTTCCGCATCCGGCTTGAGACCGCTGAGGCGGCATTTGATATCGAAAAACTTTTCGGCACCGCAATCGGCACCGAAGCCGCTTTCCGTCACAACATAATCAGCCAGACGCATGGCGATGAGATCGGCCATGATGGAACTGTTACCGTGCGCGATATTTCCAAATGGCCCTGTATGCACGAGAAAGGGGGTCTGCTCACAACTCTGTACCAGATTCGGACGCAAGGCATCAACCAGCAGCGCCGCCATCGCGCCGGCGCTGCCCAACTCTTCTACCGTGACAGGCAGCTTTTCATAAGTCATGCCGACGACGATGCGTCCCAGTCGCTGTCTCAGGTCGGACAGATTTCTTGCGAGAGCGAGAATTGCCATAACTTCGGAAGCAGCCGACAGATCAAAGCCAGTCTCACGCAATGGTGCCTGGGGAACAAAACCCAGCCCGGTTACGATGTGGCCCAGTCCCCGATCACACAAATCAATGCAACGCCGCCAGGTGATGGTCGCCGGATTGATCACAGGCGTCTTTCTGCGTTTCAGATGATTATCAATGATGCTGGCCAGCAGATTGTTGGCTGTCGTCACCGCATGCATATCACCGGTAAAATGCAGATTGATGTCTGCCTGTGGTTCTAACTTACATTTTCCACCGCCGGCGCCGCCCCCTTTGATTCCGAACACGGGCGCTAATGACGGTTCACGCAGTGTGCCGATCGCGGTGTGGCCCAGTTTCGATAACGCCATTGCCAGTCCGATGGTCGTGACGGTTTTGCCTTCCCCCAACGGTGTGGGATTGATTGCGGTGACGCCAATATATTTGGCAAGTGGCCGGTCATTGAGCTGTTGCGCAAGCCCGTGTACGAGTTTTGCTTTATAACGCCCGTAAGGTTCATAATCATTGCGGCTCAGCCCCAGTTCTGCGGCGATGGAATCGATTTCCCGCAGACTATGATCACCGGAGACGGATTGACTATTTTGACTCATGCCCTGCTTTCTGAAAGTGGAAATCCTGGTGGTTCAAAATCACCGTACTTTTAGAAAAATCGACTTTTCAAACAATGAAACTTCGAATTCTTTCTGGCAGTCATTGTGAAATTAAAAATAAATGTCCAGAATTTAAGGGTAAAAACGCTTTCCTGCCAGCAGCGGCAGGAATCGGACTCGAATGCGTAACAAATGTATGAAGCGATGGAAAGAATTCCGCCATGCAACTGACTTCTGTTGTGACTCCGTTCACAGATGATAACCTGCGGTTACTTGCTCAGATTGGCGTGACGCACGTCACGATCCGTTATCCGGGACGAGGACGGGAGCAGCTGGAGGCGATCAAAAAACAAGTCGAAGCATTTAGCCTGCAGATTGCTGCCATCGAAGGGTATCTGCCCATCGAAAATATCAAACTGGGAAATGATCTGTTCGAAGCTGAGATCGCGGAGATGAAAGAACTGTTGCAGAATATGCGCGCGGTCGGCATTCCGTTTCTCTGTTATAACTTTATGGCGGGGACGGACTGGGTACGTACGAAACTCGATGAACGCGAACGGGGCGGCGCTCTGGTAACCCGCTTTGATATCGATCAGGCGGAGCAGGCGGTTTCTCTATCTGAAACAACACGAGAGAAAAATGAGACGACGATTTCAGCCGCGGAACTCTGGGTCAATCTGGAACGGTTCCTCACAGCGCTGATTCCTGATGCGGAAGCGTGCGGCGTGACTCTGGCGATGCACCCCGATGATCCGCCCCTCGATATCTTCATGGGCAAAGCACGCATCATGAACTCGGTGGAGAATTTCGAAAAGCTGATGCAGCTTGTGCCGAGTCCGGCGAATGCGGTCTGTTTTTGCCAGGGAACGTTTGCGGAAATGGGCGTGGATATTCCAGCCACCATTCAGAGGCTGGGTCGCCATATCCAATATGTCCATTTTCGAGACATCAAAGGAACGCGCGAACATTTTGTCGAAACCTTTCACGATAACGGGGCAACCGACATGTACGCCGCCATCAAAGCCTACCAGCAGATCGGTTTTACCGGTCCTATTCGCCCCGATCATGTTCCTCAACTGGTGGGAGAGGAAGCGGGGGAGCCCGGTTATACGATGCTGGGCCGTTTACATGCATTTGGGTACATGCAGGGGCTGATCGAAGCGGCGCGTCACGCACGGGACGCGTAAGATCAATGGAATTCAGGAGTTGCAACAGACTCACATCACCGTCCGTTGATTTGTCTGAGGTCCAAAAAATGAGAACTGAGTGGTAGTCACAGGCTCGGTTCGCTGTATAATCGATACAAGCAGTACAACTTGCCCAGGTGAAGAGACAAACTGAGGACTACAGGGAAGTCAGAGTGGGGATCAGCGATTTGCTTGATCCGGAAGCAGGATGCATCGCCTTTCGGGAGATTGTTGAGCCGGTCCGAGTTGTCTGCCCCCTGTTTTTCAAGCTCGATTTCCCTCTCTTCAGGAGTTAGTTTCATGCGAATCCGAACAATGTTGATGGGACTGGCTGCGGTTGCCAGTCTGTCTTTGATGGTTAATGTAACCGAAGCCGGTGGTCGGGTGACCTATTACAGTTCGCCATTCCCTTATGTCGGCCCCGCACCCGTGTATGCGATGCCTGCCCCTGTGAATACGGCATACTATGTGCCCGCGATGACCGCCTATTACAATCCGGCTCTGGTGCCGGCGCCTGTGATGGCCCCCGTTTATTATCAACCCGCGCCTGTTGTTGTGCAGCCAGTGACAACCTACTACGCACCACCTGTTGCGACCTACTCTTACTACTCTCCAGGCAGAGTGGTTTACAAAAGCCGTGGCCCACGGCTGTTTGCACCAAACTATAAAACCGTTGTGAGATACAAATAATCCCAACGCAGTCAAAACGAAAACAGCCTGCTGAAACTGAATCAGCAGGCTGTTTTTATTTGTGTGGAACGAACCGGAAAATCCGTTCCGTTAAATCATACTACAGTGTCCAGCCTTTGCGGTATTCGCGCTGGATGTACTGAGCGGCTTCGGGGACGTTGGTCACTTTGAGATTTTCTGCATCCCATTCGAGTTTCTTTTGTCCCACACGATACGAGACATTACCCAGCAGGACGGTTTCGGTCAGAGGACCGGCATAACCGAAGTTACTACCTGTCGGTGTGCCAGTGCGGATCGCATTCAGCCATTCGATATGGTGGCTTTCGGGACGCGTCAAATAAGGCTCAACCGGTTTGGCTTCCTTGCCGGCTTCCATGAAGACCTTATTACTGCCGTAATCCGCGAGCAATCGTCCGTCTTCCCCTTCAAACAGCACGGCACTGTTTTTCTCGTAGGCTTCTGCGCCTTTGGGTTTCCAGCCGCCGTGATACCAGGTCATGTGTACGGGGGGCAGATCTTCACGCGCTTCGTATTCATAATCGACGCGCATCAGGCTCGGGCACTCATTCTCGCCTGCGTGTCCTTTCTCGCCGGCGGCCACTACGGTTTTGGGATACTTCAACTTCAACGCCCAGAAGGGGAGATCCATATAATGACAGCCGAAGTCGCCGAGCTGGCCGTTCCCGAAATCCCACCAGTAACGCCAGTTGAAATGAAAACTCGTTTCATTATAAGGGCGAAACGGAGCGGGCCCGATCCACTGATCGTAGTTGACGTAGGCGGGAGGATGATTTTCCTTGGACCGTTTGCCTTCAGTTCGCACGCCGCCATCCAGCCAGACATGCACGCGTCTGACAGGCCCAATCACGCCGGACTGAACCATTTCCACAACCTTGCGATAGTTATCGGTGGCGTGAATCTGATTTCCCATCTGAGTGGGAACGCCGGCTTTGGCAGCCAGTTCGGTGAGCACACGTGCTTCGTACACGGAATGCGTTAATGGTTTTTCACAGTAGACAGGCAAGCCTTTTCGCAGCGCCATCGCGACAGCCGGCGCGTGCATATGGTCGGGTGTGCTGACGAGAACTCCATCCAGATCCTCACGATCCAGAGCCTTGCGGTAATCATCATACGTGTCGGCATTGGGAAATTCTTTGGACGCGATATCCAGACGCTTGGCATCGATGTCGCAGAGTGCCACGAAATTTTCTGATTTCGTACCGCTGATATTTGCATAAGCACGGGCGGCGACTCCAATCGTCGCCAGATTCAATTTCTCGTTCGGGCTTTTACTTTTGGGTGCCGCTTCCAGTGAAGGCAGAGGCAGGGCAGAAGCGAAGGCGGGAACCGCGGTTCCCGCGATCAGCGCTTTCTTGAGAAACTCGCGGCGGTCGACAGAATTTGACATGAAAATCTCCTTGTGGGGATAACCGGGATGCTGATGAAATCGTTTTTAAAAACTCAAACAGCAGTCACGATGCAGGCTGGAAAACAGCCTCCTCGTTGAATGCTGCATTTAAAGGCGGGGGAGAAGACGAATATATTAACGTTTTTTAATATATCGCACTCGAAAACGGAAATCGAGCCTATTGTGATAAAACTCGGGAAATTTGATGTTCTGGCGGAAGGAGCAGAGGCGAGAGCAGGCGGGAGGGAACCGAGCGATCAGTTGGGGGTTTCGGTCGTGATGTCTTCAGCGATACTGACTGCTTTTTCCACACCCGAAATCAACTGATCGAGGCGAAACGGTTTATAGAGCACACATTTCAGACCAAGTTGACGTGCTTTGACGATGGAATGCGTGGGGTCATAACCAAAGCCGGTCATCAGAATCACCGGCAGGTGTTCATGAATTTCCCGGATCTGGGCAAAACATTCATAGCCATTCATATCGGGTAGACGAATATCCGCGATGACCACATCGTAATGAAAGCTGCGCACCATCAGAAATGCTTCTTCGCCATCATGGGCTGTTTCGACTTCACAACCCAGACGACCCAGCAATTCATGGGCAGCCCTTCTTACAGTGGCATCGCTGTCAACGACCAGAATCCGTTTATTGAGCAACTTCGGATTTACCTGTCTCATCGTGGGCACTTTATGATGATGGGGCGCCTGGGGAGCGATTTCTTCTCCCACCTGTTGAATCAGTTGCTTAATGTGGCGAGTGTCTTTAAGGATACGCTGCAATCGCTCGCACACACTAGGTTCATGACCAATATAACGCTCCAGAATCCAGGCAGTATCGTTGAGGATTTCGTCGACCGGATCGACGACCCCACGCATAATTAACTCAGTACTCGCAGAAGCGGTGGTTAATTTTTCCACCACCAGTAATTCGAGCGTATTCAAAGCAATTGCAACTTCCCGGCTGAACAGCTCCAGAAAATGCAAATCATTTTCATCAAAGGCACCGGCATGCGGGCTTTCCACATTGAATGTACCCAGGACTTCATCGTGCAGGTTTAAAGGCACCGTCAATGAACTGCGGGCATTAGGAGCCCCCGTCATATAGAGCGGATCATGGGTGGTGTCTTCACAGAGGTAACTTTTTCCCGTGGCGGCCACGAAACCTGTAACGCCGTTTTTTTCGGGTTCTGCAAACAGCGTGCGATCCGCCGCCGCCTGTTCCATGCCTACCGCCAGCAACACATCCAGTCGATTGGTGGCTTTGTCCAGAATGCGGATTTCAACGGTTTCAAATTCCAGCAGATCCTGCGTATAGTGCAGAATTTTGGCCTTTAATAACTCAACGCGGTCTTCGACTGTCATTTCGAAGACTTCTTCGGGAGAGAGATCGCCCAGCTCCAGACCTGCCTGATAAATGGCATTCAGTTTTTGCCGCTGCAGAACTTCCTCGGAGATATCCCGGACACTGGCGACCAGATGAATCGGTTCCAGTTTGCCTTCCACGTCGGTCAGCACCGGCATGACTTCCACGTCGAAGTAGTTTTTATCCCCGACACGCAAACCGCTTTTGGCGATGGCACGTGTGGAAAACGCGGTATGAAACGGGCTGAAGTCCGGCCCTAAAATTTCGGGAGCACCAAAGGCATCGTAAAACGGGCGTCCGACCAAAGAACCCGATTGACCGCATAATTCGCCGAGTTGGTGATTTGACCAGAGAATTCGCAAGTCGGCATCCAGGACGACAACGGCATGCGGTAAATATTCCAGCAGCGTGCCCGATTGAATCAACGCGAGGGGCAAAACTCCGGAAGTGGCGGGGACGACCAGCGCTGAGACATTTCCCTGATCAAACTCTGCAATCCCTTCCGCCAGATTTTCCGGGGTGACCACCAGATAGTTGTTCGTTGAGAATTGTTCTCTCAACTCAGAGGTCTGGTCATCAGGTGGCCCACAGAAGAGAATTTTTTGCGGATTGGTCACTACAAAACCGGCCTTTGTCCACTAAGACATTTAATGCTTGAC
>NZ_CALFPF010000760.1 GCF_937919775.1 uncultured Gimesia sp. | reverse complement strand
AGTTCTACGGCGAGAAAAACGTCATGCCCGCATTTGAAGAATCGAAACTCTCCAAACACGATCTGAACCTGCTCGTCAAATGGATGCGGGGCGAATGGCAGCGACCCATACCTGAGAAATAATGGCGTTCCCCGGTTCAAATCCACTCCGGGGAGAGATCAGTTCTGAGGGACGAAAACCACCTCGGAACCATCCGGCTGTTCCCTGAATGCGTTTACGGAGTCGCTGGAGAGCAGCATTGAGCGCCGAATCCTCGGTTTCGTAACATCACGCGTGATGACAGCAGGTCCTGCCATCACGCGACCACTTCCTCAACAGAGAAGTGCTTCCAGGATGTGCTTTCAGAGTGCCCGCCTATAAAACAGGCTGGTCTGATTTACGGACTCGTCGCTGTCGGAGTGCCCACAGGTAATTTGACCTGCGTATGACCGGCAATGTAAGCGATCAGATCAGCCAACTGCTGCTCGGTCAGCGGATCCAGTTGTCCTTCCGGCATCAGGGATAACTTGGACTGGTTCATTTCGTCAATCTGACGTCGATCCAGTACGAGTAATTCATTCTGTGTCTGGAGTGTCAACTGCTGATCGGTCTGTCTGACAATCGTCCCGTTCAAGACGCGACCATCTTCCAGCGCGACCACAACCATTTCGTACCCTTTCGGAATCAGGGCAGAGGGGTCCACCATGTTTTCCAGCAGATAATCCATATTGGTCCGGTTGGCTCCGGTCAGATCGGGGCCGATAGTCCCGCCTGTGCCGAACAGACGATGGCATTTCGCACACGTTTTTTCATACAAGGCGCGTCCCTGTGTGAGGTCTGTCTGCTGCAGGCGTTCCGCTGTCAGCAGTGTTTTATAGCCTTCAATCTGTGCCCGTTTCTTTTCGGGAGTTTCCCGCGTCTGGCCCCAGACCTGATTCAGTTTTTCTACGACTTCTTTGTCCTGAAAGTTGCGTAACTGTCGCACGTGAAATGCAGAGACGTCCTGTTGCGGAATCTGTTTTTTATCGATGGCTGTCAGCAGTAGCAGGACATATTCCTTGCGGCTGCATACGGTATCGAGCAAAGCCTGACGCCCCTCCTGTTTGATCGATTTGTAACGTCCCAGCATGCGTTGAATCGTCTGGGGATCATAAAACCGCGACAAACCCCGAAACGCCAGAGCCTGCAGTTCGGTGACGTTCGCCGCCTGCTGAATCACGGACAGCAAATCTTTGTTCTGCGAACTGTTCAATAAGGTTTCCAGCGCCTGATAGCGGCTTTTCATTGAACGATCCGAGTCCATGACAATCTGCTTGAGCGCATCCATAGTCTGCCCATCCCCGAAAACGACAGACAATTCTGTCACCAGCGCTGATAACTCCTTTGAGTCTGCTTTAGAAACCTGTTGCTTCAATGCCGGCCAGTTTTTCGGTGCCTGGGCTTTCAATCTCCCCTGCAAAGCTGCCTGAATCCCCGTTAACAGATCCTGCTGAACTGCGGCGTCCTTCGCGTCAATCACTTGTTGAACCAACTGCGTTGCATATTCGGGATGTTGATCAATGTCTTCCGTTAAACGTCGTGCAACCAGTTGGCGCACTATCGGTCGGGTGGAATGACTCAGAAACTTCAATGCGGCATCACTGTCAGCCATGACCGCCGGTTGAATTCCATACCAGAGCATCAGCGTAAAATTGCGGTCTTCCGTGTCTGTATGATTCTGATCGAGGGCCGCCGCAATCTCCCAGCTATCCTGCGGGGGCAGTGACTGCATCGCTGAAGCCAGATAGAGACGCACCAGTCCCGAAGATTCTTCCCGGGCCAGTTGCGCAAACTGTGGAACAGCCTCTGCAGGAACTTTCCCGTCATCCACCAGAAACCGAATCGCCCAGATGCGGACATGCTCACTGGGATCCTGCAACTGTTGCACCAGCCAGGTATCATTGACCTGATTCGTGCAATACAGGGTCCACATGGCACGCAGCCTCTTGGGAACCTCTTTCGATGTATGATAGATGTTCAACAATTCCGCTTTGGGCTGACTCCAGTTCGCTCCCAATCCTGCACGTTCTGTCAAAATGCGGCGGGCATGACGGACATACCAGTCATTCGGATGTAATTGCAGCTTGACCAGTTCGCTGTCGGAAAGCTGATTCAAATCCAGTTTTTCAGGCTGCTTGACATCGCCATACGAAATTTTATAAATACGGCCACTGGTGCGATGCACGCCATCATGGTCGTGACATTCTCCAAGGTCGGCCCAGTCGGAAAGATAAACGCTGCCATCGGGACCATATTTTAATTCGGTTCCCCGAAACCAGTCTGAACCGGTTAACAGAAAATCGGGACGATGTGTGCCAACATAACCCGAGCCTTCACGCTCGAGCGCATCATTATTTACACGATGTCCGTGCGTGTTACACATGAAGATGGAATTTCGATATTTCAGAGGCCAGTTATCGCCCAGATAAATCATGCCCCCGCAATGACTGTGGCCGCCTCCCAGTTGGCCGTGAATTCCGGAAGTGTCCCGCGAATCGGTCCATTTGCCTGACGAACTGTCCCAGTGATCGTGGTCGGCACACTTTGTCATCAATTCATAAACGTAAGGATTGGGGTCGCTGCCGTGCCCATTCATCCGAATGTAGTGCGAACCGGGAATCATATGCCATAAATGGCCATTCACATTATTCGTGAAAAACATCTGCCCGTATTCATCGTAATCAAAGCCCCAGGGGTTCGTGGTCCCCGAACTGACTTCCTGGACGATCTTACGAACAGGGTGATAACGCCAGACGCCGCAATGAATCAGCGTGCGTTTTGAAGGTTCGGTCTCGGGAGTCCCCACCAGCGAGGTGTCGGTAATCCCATGCCGGCCGTATAACCAGCCATCGGGGCCCCAGGTCAGACCGCTGACAATGTTGTGCCGGACCGTTTGATAGTTCCAGCCTTCGAGCAATACCTGAGCTTTTCCATCGGGAACATCATCATGGTTTTTGTCTTCGAAGTAGCGTAATTCGCCACGGCACAAAGCCCAGACGCCATTCGAGCCGACGGTGATGCTTGATAAAGGCCCGGATCCCTGCCAGAAGATTTTCCGCCGATCCATTTTACCGTCGCCGTTCGTATCTTCCAGGATGATTATCCGGTCCTCGTATTGATCATCATATGTGCCGCGCTCGTAGCTGAAACATTCTGCCACCCAGACACGACCCCGGTCGTCAATCTCAAATCCGATCGGCTGATGCACGTTGGGCTCACTGGCGAACAACGTCACCTTGAAGCCTTCGGGGACTGTCATGTTTTTCACAGTCTGCTCAGCAGAGGTAGCGATATCTTTGGGGTCTTGAGTATTCTGTATCGGGTTCTCGGCCGCAGAGAATTTGAACAGCAGACAGCAGAGCAGTGTTAATGTCAGAAGACAGACAAAGAACCGGTGTTGATAATGAAAGCGCATCGATTACCCTCTGTGGCAGGAATAAATAGACTAACTATAGCTTGATATCTTTTATGCTATAGTAGCCTCTGGGCAAGAGCAATCAAATCGCAACGCAGATCACGAAGAATATTGAGAATTACAGCCTGTTATTTCTCGATCGTGTCAAACATCTCGCGAAATTTCACGAGTACTTTCGTGACGGCAGAATTCAGCGGACCGTTTAACATCGCTCCCGAAGCCTGACGATGCCCGCCTCCTCCAAAGGATTCCGCGATTTTGGAAATATCCCAGGCAGTTCGACTGCGAAAGCTGATTTTAACCTGTCGGCTGCGCTGTTCAACGGCGATAAACGCCGCCTGAGTCCCTGCCAGAGTCAGACAATAATTGACGAGCCCTTCGGTATCAACGGGCGTTGTTCCCGTTTCACCCAAGTCTTCACAACTGACAACCGTATAAGCCAGGAGACCATCAAAATCCGTCTGAACTTTGCCGAGCACACGGCCCATCAGTTTCAATTGAGGTAAACTGTTCTGCTCATACAGCAGCTCATAAATCTGATGCGGTTCCGCACCGGCTTTAATCAGCTCGCTGATGATCTGCATGGTGTAACTGGTGGTCGAGGGAAAGCGAAACCAGCCGGTGTCTGTCGCAATGGCGGCATAAATCAGAGTCGCAATTTCCGCCGTCACCGTGCAGTTGAGAGCTTTACCCAGATCATACACCAGACAACCGGTCGCAGGTGAAGTGATGTCCTTGAACTCTTCGGCTCCCAGCGAATCAGAGCTGACGTGATGATCGATCACCACTTTCTTCGATTCGGTTTTGCGATAAAAATTCGCCAGTCCGGGTAACTGCGACCACGCGCTGGTATCAAGGATGATATGCACTTCGGCCCAGTCAAAATCTTCCGTAGTGACACCATCGCCCACATAACGGACTTCATGCTCCTGCACCAGAAAGTCCATGCCTTTCGGATGCACCGACGGATTAATCACCCGGACCTCTTTGCCGAGCTGTTTGAGAAAACAGGCCAGCGCCAGCTCAGAACCCAGCGCATCCGCATCAGGGCGAACATGGCAGGAAAGCAGGAATTTCTGATGTGCCGCGATGATCTCGCAAAGGGGGATCCAGTTAATACTGCTCATTCATAATTCCTGCGCTGTGTGTTCCGCGTTTCTGTGTAACTGGTTCCACTTTGTCATTGAGTCATCTTAGGGAATTATTGCGCAGCGTTCCATTGATCGACCTGCTTTTTTGATGATTCAATATCAATCGCCAATTGCGCTTTGAGTGCGTTTGCGTCAGAAAACGTCTGGGTATCGCGGAGTTTCTCCAGAAATTCCACCTGCAGATTCCGGTCATAAATGTCGCCGGTAAAACCGATCAGATGCACTTCCACCTTCGTTTCCGAATTCTGGAATGTGGGATTACCGCCGATATGAATCGCCGCAGGATAACGCTGCCCCCCCACACTGCCAAAACCGCAATACACGCCCTCCGCAGGCAGCAGGGTCAGCACGTCAGCCAGATTGGCCGTCGGAAATCCTAACGCTCTGCCTCGTTCCTCTCCGTGCTCGACCATCCCTTTGATCTGATAGAACCGCCCCAGCATTTTCGCCGCCAGTGCGACCTCGCCCGATTGGATTGCTTTACGCACTTCCGAGGATGATATCATGCGTCCATCACACAAACCGGGTTCAACCACGCTGAAAAACATCCCGGCACGATCACACAGGGTTCGCAACAGATGCACATCACCCGCGCGGTTTTTGCCGAAATAAAAGTTGGGGCCTTCCACCAGTCCCTTCGCCTGCAACTGATCACATAAAATCTGCTGAAAGAACTCTTCCGCGCTCAAATTGAGTAAGGCACGGTCCGTGGGATAAGCGATGACGCAATCGACGCCCAGGCTCTCCAGCACGGCGGCACGCTCTTCTATTCCCATTAATTCCGGGGGCGCATGCTCGGGCCGGAGGAGATGAATCGGATGAGGTTCAAATGTAAAGACAACTGCGGGTAGATTTTCACTTCGGGCCTGGTGAACCAATGTCCGAATCATTAACTGGTGGCCTCGATGAACGCCATCAAAGTTACCAATTGAGATCATGCCTCCCCGACAGACGTCGAAACCTTCTAATCCACGTATTAACACCGCTTAACCCAACAATTTATTGCCTTTATTTAGAAATTGGTTACGACCGGCACTCATTTCTGGCTGTATCAATTGAATCGGCAACAATTCAGAAAATGTAGAGTGATAAGTACCATCCGTCCCTCATTATTGCTACTATTATGCGTAAGGAAAGTGGTTTCCTCTCCTTCCCAAGCTGCGCCGGAGGGTGCTCACCTTAAATCATAAACGCATTTGGTATCGTTCCCTGATGCCATCCAGTAACAGACCTACTTTATTAAATCACTGGAGATTACGAAATGGAACACAGCCCCATCAATCGAAGAGATTTCCTGAAAACATCAGGAACGACTGCTGTCGCTGCCAGCGCCATCGCCGGACTGGCGACCGCACCCGCATTCGGAGCAGGTAATAAAAACGAAGCCATTCGCATTGGTTTTATCGGCCCTGGTGGACGGGGGTTTGGTGCCCACGTCAAAAAACTGGTCGAGTTGAAAAAAGAAGGTATGAACATCGAACTGGTGGCAGTCTCTGATGTCTATTCTGAACACCGCGACCGCACCGCAAATTACATCAAAAAAGAGCTGGGCAATGATGTTAAAGCGTATGTCGATTATCGCGACATGCTCGAAAAAGAAAAACTCGACGCCGTCTGTATCGGAACGCCCGACCATTGGCACGCCAAACAGACGATTGACGCCATGAATGCCGGCCTGAACGTCTATTGCGAAAAACCAATGACGAAAAAAGTCGAAGAAGCACTGGAAGTCGTTGAGGTCTGGAAAAAGACCGGCAAGATCATGCAGGTTGGAGTACAGTCCACCAGCCTCCCGGTCTGGGATGACGTCCGCGCACGTCTGCAGGATGGGCAGCTTGGAAAAGTACTGCAGTTCCAGACGGAATATTTCCGCAACTCCTCCATGGGACAATGGCGGTATTATTCGCTCACAAAAGAAATGAATCCCAAAACCATCGACTGGAATCTCTGGTTGGGCGTGAAAGAAGGACTGGCAGAATATCAACCATTCGACCGTGCCGTCTATGCACAGTGGCGTCGTTTCTGGCCGTTCGGATCGGGCATGTATACTGACCTGTTCGTGCACAGAACTACTGCCATGCTGAAGGCAACCGGACTGCGTTACCCCGGTCGCGTCGTCGGTGCAGGGGGACTCTTCCTGGAA
>NZ_CALFPF010000759.1 GCF_937919775.1 uncultured Gimesia sp. | reverse complement strand
ACGAAGATAAAGAAGCCTTACTGAAAGCAATCCGGGAATTTGATTTGATCGCAACCAAATATAAGGAGATTAACTCTGAGAAGGTGAGATTTTTAGACAATGTAATCCAGGCAGATGATGCTAAGGTAAAGGAACATCACGAAAGGTTGTCGTCTTATTACGAAAGGCTTCCAAGGCCGTTTCAAAAGCGATTTGACGAACTGTTGGGGATGATAAAAAAACAGGAGAAAATCTCCAATACAATGCTGTTGAACCTGGAGTTATCCTCTTTTATACCGAGTCGTCTGATCGAAAAGGCAAGAGAAGATCAAGGGTGGAAATATTACGATGCTCCCCTGCAAAAAAAACAACTGAAAATGATTGAAGATATCATGAACTCTCGGAAAGTTACGGTTGCATTCGAAAATGATCCGGAAAATAAATTCGAAATCACACCCGGACAAAAAGCACGGATGAAAATGGTACTCGCACTTTTTAAGGCCGAAGGCGGGAAGTTAGAAGAGTAGCGAACCGACTGGCCGCTTTGATTACGAGTAAGGATCGAGGGAGGATTGATGAGATTATTGATTACGGTTGTTGTGCTGTTACTCGGTTCGATACCTGTTCATGCTGAGTTTCCGACGAAGAAATACGGGATGGGTTTTGAGACGGTCACGGTTTTTGAATACAAAAAAATACTTCGCGAAGCCAATGCAGCGATCCCTGAGTTTCCACCGCGTACAGAGACTGCTGTCATTGTCAGATTGGTCGAATCGAATTCACGTGCTTCCCTTGCTGGTCTTAAAGAGAATGATCTGATACGCGTGATTAACGGCAGTTATCTGCGGTCCCCCAAAGCTGCAGATGAGAAACTGAATATGGTTACTAATCAGGATCAGTTGAAGCTGGGCATCATTCGCCGCGTGGAGGACAAGTGGGATCAGGTCGAAATTACTCTGGAACCCATTTCTGATGCAGCAGCACTCAAGCTGAGTCTCAGCAGGGCATCGAGCCTGGATGGTGCCTTTCTGTCTTACCACCGCATCAGCCACAAGTACGCGCCGGCAACACGTTATGCCCCCAACAATTTTCAATTGTATTTTACTGAGAGAGCGAACCGCCCCGAAGCACTTTATTTACGAATCGCCCAGCTACTTCCCGGTCAATCCAAACCGGGTGCGTTTGTCGTGACGACCGCAGCCGACCGCTTTGTTTTCGAATCTGAAGTAGTGCAACCGAATCAGCGGGGACTGTTCTTTGCGGGGTCTCTGCGAAGTCCCGAATGGGAACCGGTCCGTGTCGAAATATTACTGATTCAATCTGAGGACTGGCTCAACGAAAAACGACAGGAATTCCAACAGGCAGAAGCGACGCACAAGCGGGAATTCAAAGAATTTCAGTTTGATCAGAGCCGTCGCGACAAAGCCTATCAGGAACTCAATCAACGGCGGTTGTCTCTGATCGCCGACATGGAGCGAATCAATCAGAAAATCCAGTCAGCAGAAAGAAATCACCAACTTTTAAAACAGCAAAAAGAACGGCTGGCGAACCCGAGAAATGTGCTGGCACAAAATCAGTTTAAACTGACTGACGAAGCACGCGAAGCGATCAAGTTACATTATGCCAACTTAACAGCCGAGCAGAAGATAATTGTCAGTCGTGCGTTTCAGTATGGAATCTCTCTTGGTTTTAAAGAAGCAGAACTGCTTCAATTAGATGAAACCAGTCTGGCAGAACAGGAAATCAGACTAAAGCGAGAGAGGCAAGGCTGGCTCTGGGTAGATGCACCGCTGACGCCGGAGCAAATCCCAATGCTCCGCGCGATCATCGCCGCCCCCAGCGTTACCGTCCATCACGAAAGTACTCCGGAACAGAAATTTGAAGTGACAGCCGAACAGAAGGAACGGATGAAGATCGTGCTGGATGTGTTTGAAGCTGAGGGAAGGGATGTCGGGGAGTAGTCTCTCAGTAATTTTCGGGATCGTGTCTCCACATCAGATTCAGGAACTATTGAACTCTTTCAACAGTTCAGCGTGCTTAAAATCAACCGCGTACCAGCAGGAACTCTCTATTGGTTCGGGGAGATCATTCCAGGCGACAATCATCTGAAATGTGTTTTCGCTGCCTTTCGCTAATTCGGGCAGCTCAATCGACACGCCTGTCACACTGATTCCGACTGATTCGGGATAAACCTGCTGGTCTTCGGGCAATCGTGCGTTGAGGCATTCTTCATCTTCAGTGCCAATCATCAAAATAGACTGATCGTTTTCCCAGGAGTGCGCGTAGAGATGCTCTCCACAGTCAATCGAATGATCGGTAAATATGTGCTCCAGCAGACGACATTCAAAGATCAGGTTGTCCACGGGTTCGTGGCAGTGAACTCTTAACAAAATGCCAATACAACCTGCCACTGACATCCCGGGGGGAAGTGCAGGTGACAAGGGGATCGAATCGAGATGAATCGAAATGGCTTTCGTGACGCCGAACACGAAGAAGTTAACTTCGCCCAGAGGAGTATTGATCGTGAGAAATTGCATATTTTTTCAAAAAAGAATGCGTTATTAGAAATGGTTGAAAAGGTCTATTCGAATCGTTTGAGTCATGATATTCAACTGGAGATAGTGATTTTTCGGTT